>NZ_JARBCJ010000067.1:0-15791 GCF_028803055.1 Mumia sp. | reverse complement strand
TCCTCGGACGCAAGGCGCTCGGCTCTCACGTCGGGTTCGCCGTCTCCGACCTGTCGACGGGCAAGCAGGTGTGGTCCTCGGGCACCGGCACCTTCGCGCCCGCGTCGACGCTCAAGCTCTTCACCGCGTTGGCGGCGGTGACGTCGATCGGCGCCGAGCACCGCTTCCGCACGACGGTCCTGCACGACACGACCGGCACCGGCACCGGAGGGTCGGTCACCCCCGGCACCGCCGCCCCGCCGGCGACCGACGCACCGTCGCCGGCACCCGCCCGCATCGTCCTGGTCGGTGGCGGCGACCCCTACCTGACCGCTACGTCCGGCCCCGAGGCCCGTGGGCCGTACCCGCAGCAGGCGTCACTCGCCCAGCTCGCCCGCCGGACCGCCGCCGCGCTGAAGGCCGACGGCGTCACGGAGGTCTCGCTGGGGTATGACCCGTCGCTCTTCACCGGCCCGGCGGTCAGTCCGGCGTGGGAGCCGACCTACATCACCTCGTTCGTCACCACCCCGGTCAGCGCCCTGTGGGTCGATCAGGGCATGGACGGATGGCGACGCAGCGCCAAGCCGGACCGTCAGGCGGCGCAGGTCTTCGCCCGGCAGCTGAGGGCCCGCGGCATCGCCGTCTCGACGGTCGCGAAGGCAGCACGGCCGGTGGAGTCGGAGGAGCTCGCTGCCATCACCAGCGCGACGGTGGCACAGATCGTCCAGTCGGTCATCGAGAACAGCGACAACCAGGCGGCCGAGGTCCTGCTGCGCCACATCGCGCTCGCCGAGGACCAGCCGGCGAGCTTCGCGGGAGGCGTGAAGGCGGTCGAGTCCGTGCTGAGCGGTCTGGGGATCCCGTGGCAGGGCAACACCGTCTACGACGGCAGCGGCCTCGCACGCGGCAACCGGGTCACCCTCGCGTCGATGCTCGCGGTGGTCACCTCGGGCTCGGAGCTGTTCGACCGCTATCCCGTCGCCGGTTTCAACGGCTCCCTCGCCGCGCGGTTCACCGCGACCGGGACGGAGCCCGCGCTCGGTGCCGTCCGCGCCAAGACCGGCACGCTGAGCGGCGTCCACAGCCTGGCGGGCACGACGACGACGCGTGACGGCACTCCCGTCGGGTTCGTCCTGATGACCGACCGGGTCCCGGTCCCGAAGACGCTCGACGCGCGCACGACCCTGGACCGGATCACCGCCCGGCTGTCGGCCTGCACCTGCGCTAGCGGCTGACCACCGCGGCGACCGCGTCGGCGACCTCGGTCGTACGCGCCGTCCCGCCGAGGTCCGGTGTCCGGGTCGCGGGCGAGCGGACCGTGGACCGCACCGCGGCCAGGAGGTCGGCCCCGGCTTCCTCGTGACCGAGGTGGTCGAGCATCATCGCCGCGGACCACAGAGCGCCGACCGGGTCGGCGACTCCCCGGCCCGCGATGTCGGGAGCCGAGCCGTGCACCGGCTCGAACATCGAGGGAAACGTCCGGGTCGGGTCGAGGTTCGCCGAGGGCGCGACGCCGATGCTGCCTGCCACCGCGGCCGCGAGGTCGCTGAGGATGTCGCCGAAGAGGTTGGAGCCCACGATCACGTCGAACCGCCCGGGCTCGAGCACGAGCTTCGCGGCGAGCGCGTCGATGTGCTCGGCATCCCAGCGCACGTCGCCGAACCGTTCGGCACGTTCGGCCACCACCTCGTCCCAGAACGGGAGCGTGTGCACGATGCCGTTGCTCTTGGTCGCCGACGTGAGGTAGCCGCTGCGGGCACGGGCAAGCTCGAAGGCATAGTCCACGACGCGCGTCACGCCCGCACGCGTGAACACCGACTCCTGCACCGCCATCTCGTCGGGGAAGCCCCGGTTGAGCCGGCCACCGATCTCGCTGTACTCGCCCTCGACGTTCTCGCGGACCACCACCAGGTCGACGTCACCGGCGCGGACGTCGCGCAGCGGACTGTCGACGCCGTCGAGCACCGCCACCGGGCGCAGGTTCACGTACTGCCGGAAGGTCCGCCGGATCGGGATGAGCAACCCCCACAGCGACACGTGGTCGGGGACACCGGGCCACCCGACGGCGCCCAGCAGGATCGCGTCGTACGGCTGGAGCAGGTCCAGCCCGTCCGCGGGCATCATCGCGCCCTGCTCCAGATAGCGGCGGCACGACCAGTCGAAGGTGTCGTACGCGAGGTCCAGCCCGTGCGACCGTGCGACCGCGTCGAGCGCCGTGCGGGTGGCGCTGACGACCTCCGGCCCGATCCCGTCGCCCGGGATCACCGCGATCTGCTGCGTCATCGTCGGCTCAGGTGCCCAGCCCGAGCACCGAGATCATCAACGGCAGGATGACGATGATGAGGATCGCGCCGATGACGTCGAACGAGATGCCCGAACGGATCATCCGCGTGATCGGGACCACGCCGGAGCCGTAGACGATCGCGTTCTGCGGCGTCGACACCGGGAGCATGAAGCCGAACGACGCCGCGAACGTCGCCGCCAGCGCGGGGACGAACGGGTTCACGTCGGCCGCCATCGCGATCGGGATGATGATCGGGACCACGACCGCCGCCGACGCCGTGTTGCTCGTGGTCTCCGAGACCGCGATCGCGAGCACCACCGCGAAGGCGGTGAGGAGGACCGCGCTGCTCAGACCCAGCCAGTTGTAGGCCCCGTTGCCGATCGTCTCGGCCAGGCCGGTCGAGGCGAGCAGCGATCCGAAGATGATGCCGGTGCCGAAGAGGACGACGGTGCCCCAGTCGATCTTGGTGGCGTCGCTCCAGCGGAGGGTGAACTCACGGTTGGCCCAGTCGGTGGGCAGCAGGAACAGCAGCGAGGCGCCCAGCACCGCGACGACGCCCTCGTCGAGGCGGTCGGAGACTGTCTCGTACGTCCCCGACTCGGTGCCGGCCACCAGCGCCACGATGCCCGGCAGGATCCACAGCGAGACGGTGACGACAAAGGCGAGGAGGGTGTTCTTCTCCGCGCGCGAGAGGGGACCGAGCTCGGCCTTCTCGGCGCGGACCCACTCGTCGACGCCCTCCAGGCGCTTGATCTCGGGCCGGTTCACCAGGAGGAGGACGACGGCCAGCGCGACGAACATCAGGGCGCAGACCGGGATCGCGAGCAGCATCCAGTCGAGGAACGCGATGGTCTCCCCGGTCGCCTCCTCGATCAGGCCGCGGCCGATGAGGTTGGGCGGGGACCCGACCGGGGTCAGCAGCCCACCGACGCTCGCGCCGTAGGCCAGCATCAGCATCAGCGCCGCGCCGACCCGGAGCCGCAGGGGATCGAAGTCCTCCTCGACGATGCCTTGGGACTGCATGAGCTTCGCGATGACGGTCAGGATGCCGATGGCCGTCGGGAGCAGCATCGCCACCGTGGCGGTGTTGGAGACGAAGGCCGAGAGCAGACAGGTGATGGCGCCGAACGCGATGATGACCCGCGTCGTGGACGTCCCCACGCCGGGCAGGTTGAGCACGAACATCGCGAACCGCTTCGCCAGCCCGTGCTTGAGCATCGCCTGGGCGAGGATGAAGGCACCGATGAACGTGAAGACGGTCGACGAACCGAACGGCGCCAGCGCGTCGTCAGCCGGGACGACGCCGATCAGCACGATCGCGGCGATGCCGATGAAGCCGCCGACCGGGATCGGGACCGCCTCGGTGACCCACAGGATCACGACGCCGACGAGGACCGCGGCCAGCTTGTGCTGCTGGTCGGGGAGGTCGAACGGGATCAGCAGCATGACGATCGTGGCGAGCGGCGCGAGCGCGAGACCGGAGGTGCGTCGCGCCTTCTCGAACCGCTCCTCCTGCGGTGACAGGCGTTGCTCGCCGAGACTGCGGTAGGTGGCGCTCCCGAGGAATGCCTGGTCCACGTCGGTGGTGTTCGAACCAGGCTCGCGGTCGACGGTGCTCATGGCATCTCTCCTGGGGTCGGCAGGGCGTCGTCGGTACGCAGTCGGTGTTACCGGGATCACACTGTCACAAAACGTCTCCCTTCGTGAGTGAGGACAGCCGCGTAGGCTCGGCGCATGACGCAGAGCATGATCGACTGGGACTTCGCGCTCGCCACGGCCGTACGCATGACGCGTACGGGCCCGGAGGTCGCCGGCGCCGAGGCAGCTGACGCCGTCGCCGAGCTGCGTGAGGGGGCGGCCCGCTCGGAGGGTTCGGTCCGGGAGTTCACAGGGCTGTCCGCGACCGCGGCCAGCGCCCCGATCCTGGTCGTCGACCGGCCGGGATGGATCGCGGCCAACGTCGCGTCCTTCGAGGTCGTGCTCGCTCCGATGCTGACGAAGGCGTCGCGTGCGGCGGCCGACCGCGGGCAGACGCCAGGCCGGATCGGTCGCTCCGTGGGCTCTCGGATCACCGGGGCCGAGCTCGGGGCCGCGCTCGCGTTCCTCTCCACCAAGGTCCTCGGTCAGTTCGACCCGTTCTTCACCGCTCCCGCCGGCGCCGACGGGGTGCCGGTCGGCGGCCGCCTCCTCCTGGTGGCGCCCAACGTCGTCCACGTCGAGCGCGAGCTTGACGTCGACCCGCACGACTTCCGCCTGTGGGTGTGCCTGCACGAGGAGACCCACCGGGTCCAGTTCACCGCCGTGCCGTGGATGCGTGCGCACGTCCAGGGGCTGATCGACCAGCTCGTCGACGCCACCGACATGGACCCCGAGGGTGTCTCGCGGTCGCTCGGCGAGCTCGGCAAGGCGGCCGGCCGGATGGTCAAGGGCGAGCGCGTCTCCTTGATCGAGGTGCTCCAGAACGACCAGCAGCGTGAAGTGGTGGACAAGGTGACCGGCGTCATGTCGCTGCTCGAGGGACACGCCGACGTCGTCATGGACGGCGTCGGCCCGTCGGTGATCCCCTCGGTCGCGCAGATCCGCAAGCGCTTCGAGAAGCGGCGCGGGAGCGGTGGGCCGCTGGACCGCATCGTGCGCCAGGTCCTCGGGCTCGACGCCAAGATGCGTCAGTACCGCGACGGCGCCGCGTTCGTCCGTACGGTCGAGAAGCAGGTCGGGCGCGACGGCTTCGACGCGGTGTGGGCGGCGCCCGAGACCCTCCCGTCCGCGGCCGAGATCGAGAAGCCCGATCTCTGGGTCGCGCGGGTCCACGGCTGAGGGCGTCCCCGTGGAGGGCGCGCCGCGCGGGAAGGGTCGGCTCGACCCGGCGGTCGCCCGCGGACGACGTGCGGTCGCCGGTGCTCTCGACGACCTCGCCCCGGGCACGGGGGTCCTCCTCGGGGTGTCGGGGGGAGCCGACTCGCTCGCGCTGGCGGCGCTGACCGCGTTCGTCGCGCCCCGTCGAGGCCTCTGCGCGCGTGCTCTGGTCGTCGACCACGGGCTTCAGGAGGGTTCGGCGAGCGTGGCTCGCGACGCCGCGGACGTCGTACGGCAGCTCGGGCTGGAGGCGGACGTGGAGGCGGTCGAGGTGGGTCGCTCCGGTGGGCAGGAGTCCGCCGCCCGGTCCGCGCGCCGTGCTGCGCTCGCATCGTCTGCGCACCGGCACGGGTGCGCAGCCGTCCTGCTGGCGCACACGCGTGACGACCAGGCCGAGACCGTGCTGCTCGGGCTCGCCCGAGGGTCCGGCGCTCGGTCGCTGGCGGGCATGGCGCCCCGCGCCGACCCGTGGCGGCGTCCGCTCCTCACGCTCACGCGTGCCGACACCGAGGCGGTCTGCCGTGCCTCGGGGCTGACCTGGTGGGACGACCCGCACAACGAGGACGAGCGGTACGCCCGGGTGCGCGTGCGGCACGACGTGCTGCCGGTCGTCGAGCAGGCCCTCGGCCCCGGCATCAGCGGGGCGCTGGCGCGCAGCGCCGACCTGCTCCGTGACGACGCCGACCTGCTCGACGGTCTGGCCGTCCACGCACGTCAGGAGGTCTCGCGGCCCGACGGCGGTCTGGACGTCGCCGGCCTGGCCGCGCTGCCCCGGGCGATGCGGACTCGCGTCCTGCGCGCTGTCGCCATCGACGCCGGCTGCCCGGCGGGAGACCTCACGGCCGCCCACGTCGCCGACGTCGAGGGTCTCGTCACGCGGTGGCGGGGCCAGGGCGGCCCGGCGCTGCCGGGCGGGGTCGCTGTGATCCGCGCCGCAGGCGCCCTGGAGTTCCGGAGGCCGAGCACCTGCGGCTGAGCCGTCTGTGTCACGCTGGTCACGTGGACGCATCGCAGATCGAGGGCGACCTCGCGCTCGACCAGACCTTCATCTCCGAGGCCGACATCCAGGCCCGGCTCCGTGAGCTCGCCGCCGAGGTGACGCGCGACTACGAGGGGCAGCAGCTGCTCCTCGTCGGCGTCCTCAAGGGCGCAGTGATGGTCATGGCCGACCTCGCGCGGGCTCTCGACCGCGACGTCGAGATGGACTGGATGGCCGTCTCCTCGTACGGCTCGGGCACGACGTCGTCGGGCGTCGTCCGGATCCTCAAGGACCTCGACACCGATCTCACCGACCGCCACGTGCTGATCGTGGAGGACATCATCGACTCCGGTCTGACCCTGTCGTGGCTCACCTCCAACCTGCGCTCGCGCAAGCCGGCGTCGGTGGAGATCTGCACCCTGCTGCGCAAGCCGGAGGCCCTGAAGATGGCCGTCGACGTGAAGTACGTCGGGTTCGACATCCCCAACGCCTTCGTCGTGGGATACGGCCTGGACTACGACGAGCGCTACCGCAACCTGCGCGACATCGCCACCCTGGCGCCGCACGTCTACTCCTCCTGACGCACCTCCTCGCCCCGTGCAGAGGGAACTCTGGGACACGTGATCGCGCGTTCTGGGAACATGAGCCAGGGTGCCGATCGTTGAAGCACCTGGGGACACGAGTCGTCCGGCCGCCGTGGTCGAGGCGTGTAACGTCGTTCACCGTACGCATCCCTACGCAGGAGGAGCGAGGCGCGGCCTCGGATCATGGACGTCAAACGCATCTTCAAGGGCCCGTGGCTCTGGATCATCATCAGTGTCATCGCGGTGCTCGCGCTGCTCCAGATCGTGTCGTCGAACAACGGCTACCAAGAGGTCAAGACCGCGACCATGGTCCGTTACTTCGAGCAGGGCAAGGTCTCGGAGGCCACGTTCGTCGGGGCCGGTGACAACGAGATCCGTGCCACGCTCGACGACGACAAGAAGGTGCGCGCCAACTGGCTCGGCAACCAGGGCAACCAGCTGCGCAAGCTCGCCGACCAGAGCGTCTCCGACAAGGAGATGAAGACGTACGACGTGCAGATCCCCAAGCCGAGCTTCCTCGGCAACCTGCTGGGCCTCCTGCTCCCGTTCGCGCTGATCTTCCTCCTCTTCATCTTCCTGATGAACTCCATGCAGGGCGGCGGCGGCCGCGTGATGCAGTTCGGCAAGTCCAAGGCCAAGCTCATCGCCAAGGACACGCCTCAGACGACCTTCGCCGACGTCGCCGGGGCCGACGAGGCGGTGGAGGAGCTCGGCGAGATCAAGGAGTTCCTCTCCGACCCGCAGAAGTTCCAGGCGGTCGGCGCCAAGATCCCCAAGGGCGTCCTCCTCTACGGTCCGCCCGGCACCGGCAAGACGCTCCTCGCGCGTGCCGTGGCCGGCGAGGCGGCGGTGCCGTTCTACTCGATCTCCGGCTCCGACTTCGTCGAGATGTTCGTCGGCGTCGGCGCGAGCCGTGTCCGCGACCTGTTCGAGCAGGCCAAGGAGAATGCTCCCGCGATCGTCTTCATCGACGAGATCGACGCCGTCGGTCGTCACCGTGGTGCCGGTCTCGGCGGCGGTCACGACGAGCGCGAGCAGACCCTCAACCAGCTTCTGGTCGAGATGGACGGCTTCGACGTGCGGGGTGGCGTCATCCTCATCGCGGCGACCAACCGTCCCGACGTGCTCGATCCCGCGCTCCTGCGCCCCGGACGCTTCGACCGCCAGATCGCCGTCGAGGCCCCCGACCTCAAGGGCCGTCTGCAGATCCTCACGGTGCACTCCCGCGGCAAGCCGCTGGCTGCCGACGTCGACCTCCAGTCCGTCGCGCGACGCACGCCCGGCTTCTCCGGCGCCGACCTCGCCAACGTGCTCAACGAGGCGGCTCTGCTCACCGCGCGCCAGTCCGACGCCCTGATCGACAACGCGACGCTCGACGAGGCGATCGACCGGGTCGTCGCCGGTCCGCAGAAGCGCACCCGCCTGATGAGCGAGCACGAGCGCAAGATCACCGCCTACCACGAGGGCGGGCACGCTCTCGTCGCCGCGGCACTCCCCGGCAGCGACCCGGTGCACAAGATCACGATCCTTCCGCGTGGCCGTGCCCTGGGTTACACGATGGTGCTGCCGGACGAGGACAAGTACAGCCAGACGCGGGCAGAGATGCTCGACGCGCTCGCGTACATGATGGGCGGCCGTGCCGCCGAGGAGCTCGTCTTCCACAATCCGACCACCGGTGCGGCCAACGACATCGAGAAGGCGACGAACCTCGCCCGCGCGATGGTGACGCAGTACGGCATGACCGAGCGGATCGGCGCGGTCCGTCTCGGCGAGAACAACTCCGAGCCGTTCCTCGGTCGCGACATCGGGCACTCGCGCAACTACTCCGAGGAGCTTGCGGCGATCGTCGACGAAGAGGTGACCAAGTTCATCTCGTTCGCCCACCAGGAGGCGTTCGACATCCTCGCCGACAACCGCGACGTGCTCGACGCCCTGGTCCTCGAGCTCCTCGAGCGCGAGACGCTCGACAAGGAGTCGGTCGCGCGCATCTTCGAGCCGCTGCGTCGTCGTCCGCCGCGTCCTCCCTGGACCGGCTCGGAGACGCGCAAGCCCTCCACGCTCCCACCGGTGATCTCGCCCAAGGAGATCAACGGCCACGAGCCGGAGCGTGACTCGGAGGAGGGCACGATCGTGCTCGCCCCGGGTCAGGGTGGGACCGACATCCACGGCCCGGGTGCCGACCCGACGGGAGGCACTCCCGAGCCGCCGTCTCCCGGAGACCGCTGAGGTGGCGGAGTCCGGCGGCGACGAGCCGACGAGGTCGCTCCCGACGTTCGACGCGGCGCGGGCCGAGGCGGCGGTCCGCGAGCTGCTGATCGCGATCGGTGAGGATCCTGGCCGAGACGGGCTCCAGGACACACCCGCGCGGGTCGCCCGGGCGTACGAGGAGATCTTTGCCGGCATGCGGCACGACCCGGCGGAGGTGCTGTCACGCACCTTCGCGGTCGACCACGAGGAGCTCATCCTGGTGAAGGACATCGAGCTGTGGTCGATGTGCGAGCACCACCTGGTTCCGTTCACCGGTGTCGCGCACATCGGCTACATCCCCGCCAGCGACGGGCGCGTGGTCGGGCTGTCCAAGCTCGCGCGCCTGGTCGACATCTTCGCCCGTCGCCCGCAGGTGCAGGAGCGGCTGACCACACAGATCGCCGACGCACTCACCAACACCTTGCGTCCCCTCGGGGTGATCGTGCAGCTCGAGGCGGAGCACCTCTGCATGACGATGCGTGGGGTCCGCAAGCCCGGAGCCAAGACGGTCACCAGCGCGGTGCGCGGTCAGCTGCGTGATCCGGCGACCCGGGCCGAGGCGATGGCGCTCATCAAGGGCGGCTGATGTTCGAGCGACGTGCCGTGCCGTTGCTGCCCGATGCCGGCCGATGCCAGGTGATGGGCGTGGTCAACGTGACGCCCGACTCCTTCTCCGACGGTGGGCGGTGGCTCGACGCCGAGGACGCGGTCCGCCGCGGCATCGCCCTCGTGGAGTCCGGCGCCGACATCGTCGACGTCGGTGGCGAGTCGACCCGCCCCGGAGCACAGCGCGTCGACGCCGCCACCGAGCTGGCCCGTGTCGAGCCGGTCGTGCGGGCGTTGTCCGAGCGCGGGGTGGTGGTCTCCGTCGACACCATGCGCGCCGAGGTTGCCGAGCGTGCGGTCGCTGCCGGCGCGCGCATCATCAACGACGTGTCCGGCGGCCTCGCCGACCCGGACATCCTCCAGGTCGCGGCCCGTACGGGTGTTCCGTACGTCGTCATGCACTGGCGAGGTCACTCGGCGCGGATGCAGGACGAGGACGCGACGGCGTACGCCGACCTCGTCCCCGACGTGGTCGCCGAGCTGCGCCGTTCGGTCGAGGCCGCGCTCGCCGCCGGCGTGCGCCCGGAGCAGGTCGTCGTCGACCCCGGCATCGGCTTCTCCAAGCGGGGGGACCAGAACTGGACCGTCCTGTCCCACCTCGCCGCCTTCGCCGAGCTGGGCTACCCGCTCCTCGTGGCCGCGAGCCGCAAGCGGTTCCTGGGCGAGCTGCTCGCCGAGCCCGACGGCGTCCGGCGAGACCCGCTGCACCGCGAGGCCGCCACCCTGGCTGTCACGGCGCTGGCAGCGGCCGCCGGCGCCTGGGCGATCCGTGTCCATGAAGTTCCCGACAACGCCGACGCGGTCCGCGTCGCAGAACGGTGGCGCCGTGGCTGACCAGCCCGACCCCGTGCTCCGCACGCACCAGGCCTTCTACGACGCGATCGAGCACGGCGACCTGGACCTCATGACGTCGCTGTGGCTGCCCGGCGACGAGACCGTGTGCGTCCACCCGGGGGCGGAGGCGATCCTCGGCACACCCACGATCGTGCGTTCGTTCGCGATGCTCATGGCCAACGTGGGCTACATCCAGTTCATCCTCACCGACGTCAGCGTTCTCCGACGCGGCAGCGTGGCCGTCGTCTCCTGCACCGAGAACGTCCTGTCGGAGGCGGCGGGCGAGGCGCCCACGGTCTTCGCGGGAGGGCGCGGCGTCGCGACCGACGTGCTGGTCGAGACACCGGTCGGGTGGAAGCTGTGGTCGCACCACTCGGGCCCGTTGATGGAGGGATGACCATGCCGCCAGACCTGGACCGGATCACCGTCACGGGCATCGAGGCGTACGGCTACCACGGAGTGCTGCCGCACGAGCGCGAGCACGGGCAGCGGTTCGTCGTCGACGTCGTGCTCGCGCTCGATCTCTCGCCCGCGGGGGAGACCGGGGACTTAGCCGCGTCGGTTCACTACGGTACGTTGTCGGAACGGGTCGCGGACGCCATCGCGTCGGACCCGGTGGACCTGATCGAGACGCTCGCGCTCCGGATCCTGCGGATCTGCTTCGGCTTCGAGCCGGTGCGGTGGGCGAGCGTCACGGTCCACAAGCCCGATGCACCGATAGCGGTGACGTTCTCCGATGTCGCCGTGACGATAGAGCGGAGCCGTACGTGACCGAGACGCCCAACCCGCACATGCCTGATGCCGACACGATGACCGGAGGCATGCGCCCGATCCGGCAGGCCGTGATCGCTGTCGGGTCAAATCTGGGAGAGCGGCTCAACAGCGTGCAGGGCGCCGTCGCGGCGCTCGCGGACACCCCCGGCGTCACCATCGTCTCCGTGTCGTCGGTGTACGAGACCGAGCCCGTCGACGCGCCCGAGGGCTCTCGCAACTTCCTCAACCTCGTCGTGCTCATCGACACCACCCTCACCGTGCACACGCTGCTCGACCGCTGCCTCGCGATCGAGGACGCGTTCGGTCGCGAGCGCGGTGAGAAGAACGCACCTCGCACGCTCGACGTCGACCTCATCGTGGTCGGTGACCGTGTCGCGAAGGACGAGCGTCTGACGCTCCCGCACCCGCGGGCCCACGAGCGCGCGTTCGTGCTGATGCCGTGGCTCGAGCTCGACCTCGAGGGTGAGATCCCCGGCAAGGGCTTCGTCGTCGACCTCGCCCAGGGCCTCGACACCTCCGGCGTGAGGCGGCGCGAGGACCTCGAGATCCTCCTCTGACGCCGATGCCTCCCCGTCCGCTCCGCCGGTCGTCGCCGGTCCAGCTCGCCGTCCTGGGAGTCGTCGGTCTCGCGGTCGGGCGAGGGTTACGGCCGTTCGTCGAGTGGCGTGGCGAGCCTGCGCCCACGGTGTCGTGGGTCGCCGCCGGCACGATGCTCTTCCTCGCCGGCGCGCTCGCGTTCCTCGCCTGGACGACCTTCCAGTCGCTGCACCGCGAGCGCCGCACGATGCACCCGACACGCGCCCTGCGGCTGCTCGCCCTGGCCAAGGCGTCGGCGATCGTGACCGCGTTGATCGCCGGCTACTACGTCGGTTTCGCGCTGTCCTTCGCCGGCGACATGGAGCTGGCGCTGCCCCGTGAGCGCGTCGTCCACTCCGCCGCAGCCGCCGTGGCGGCACTCCTCGCGCTGGCCGCGGCGCTCACGCTCGAGCGTGCCTGCGAGGTGCCCAAGGACGACGACGACGAGGACGCTCCGGCCCAGGCTTGAGACCGCTCTCGTCGCGGCGGTGTCGGTCGTCTGCGGCGGCGTAGTCGTAGCGTACTGTTCTGCCATGTCCCACGATCGCCGTCGTCAGCGCTCCACGCGCATCCTCGTCGCAAGCATGTTCCTCACGGCCTCTGCCGCGTTCGTTGCGGTTGCGGTGGTGACAGCCTCGCAGGGGACACTGATCGCGGCGGCGATCACGGCGGTCGTCGTCGGAGCGGTGGCCGCGCGCGTGGTCGCCGACGAGGTGATGGAGACGCGCCGCGAGTGGTTCAAGGACCGCGCCGAGCAGGCTCAGGCCTACCGTGACATCACCATCGACCGCACCCGCGAGAACATGGAGTTCGTCGAGGCGGTCAACGAGACCCTCTCGATCACGACCAAGCGGATCGCGGAGCTCAACGGCACCCTTCGGCTCGCCGAGGCGCGCACCGAGGAGACCGACGCTCAGCGCAAGCTCCTGCAGCGTGAGGTGGAGGCGCTGCGCGGAGAGCTCGAGGAGCCGGCGCCCTCGACCATGACGCTGTGGGACGGCGCCGACGTCCCCACCATCGTCGACCTGCTCAGCTGGGAGGCGACTGCCGCCGCTCGCGCGCAGGCGGCCGACGACGCGGAGCACGTCGCTCCGGCGGACGAGGCGACATTGCCCGAGGCCAAGGAAGCCTGACCGGCTCTCGCGGCCTCGTCAGACCGGCTCGGTCACCCGCACCGAGCGGCGCAGCGCCGCGTGCAAGGAGTCGGGGGTGAGCACGCCCAGCAGCCGCCGGTCGTCGTCGAGCACCGCCACCCATCCGGCGTCGTAGCGGAGCATCACCGACCACGCGTCCTTGAGTGTCGCCGAGCGGTGGACCGAAGCCTTCATCGGTCGTACCCGGAGGTCGCTCGAGCCCTCGAGGTGGTCCGAGGGCGCCCAGCCGACGAGCCGCTCCGCGTCGTCGACCACGAGCGCCGAGGACACCCCGGCCTCCTCGGCGACCCGCCGCGCGTCGGCGACCGTCGCGTCCTCGCGCACCAACGGGGCGTCCTCGAGGTCGGCGACGTCGATCGGCGTGACCGCGAGCCTGCGTAGCCCGCGGTCGGCGCCGACGCACTCGGCGACGAAGTCGTCGGCGGGCTTGCCGAGCACCGCGGCGGGTGAGTCGTACTGGCGGAGGTCTCCTCCGCCGGCGAGCACCGCGACGCGGTCGCCGAGGCGCACGGCCTCGTCGATGTCGTGGGTGACGAACATGACCGTCTTGCCCAGGTCGTGCTGCAGACGCAGGAACTCGTCCTGCAGCCGCTCGCGGACGATCGGGTCGACCGCGCCGAACGGCTCGTCCATGAGGAGGACCGGCGGATCGGCGGCGAGGGCGCGCGCTACGCCCACCCGCTGACGCTGGCCGCCCGACAGCTGGTGCGGATAGCGGTCGGCGTACGTCGACGGGTCTAGACCGACGAGGTCGAGCAGCTCGTCGGCGCGCGCTCGCGCCCGGCTGCGGTTCCAGCGCAGCAGCGTCGGCACCGTGGCGACGTTCTCGCGGATCGTCTGGTGCGGAAAGAGCCCCACCTGCTGGATGACGTAGCCGATGCCGCGGCGCAGCTCCACGGGGTCCGCCTTCAGCACGTCCTCGCCGTCGACCAGGATGCGGCCCGACGTGGGCTCGATGAGGCGGTTGACCATCTTGAGCGTGGTGGACTTGCCGCACCCCGACGGCCCGACCAGGGCGACGAGCGCCCCTCGGGGGATGGTGAGGGAGAGGTCGCCGACGGCGACCGACCCGTCGGGATACTGCTTGCCGACGTGCTCGAGCACGATCATCGCATCCTCGGTAGGTTGCATGACGTGAGCCTAGTCGCCGACGCGAGCAACGTCGCCGTGCTCGCCGCCGACCCCCCTTGCTACGCACGGACGGTCAACTCGTGGGTCTGCCCCGAGTACGTGACCCGCTACGCGCCGGAGCTGTGGGAGGCGACCGTCCAGCACGTGCTCCTCACGGTCACCTCGGTGGTGCTCGGACTGGTGCTCGCGGTCGCGCTGTCGCTGGCTGCCCGCCACCGTCCGAAGGCACGCTCGCTGCTCCTCGGCAGCACCACGCTCGTCTACACCATCCCGTCGCTGGCGATGTTCTCGATCCTCGCGCAGGCGACCGGTCTGACCCCGACGACGGTCGTGATCGGGCTCGCGCTCTACTCGCTGTCCATCCTCGTGCGCAACGTGCTCGCCGGGCTGGACAGCGTGCCGGACGAGGTGGTGGAGGCGGCGACGGGCCTCGGGTACGGGAGACTCCGGCTGCTGACGCGGATCGAGGCACCGCTCGCGCTGCCGATCGTGATGGCCGGCCTTCGCGTCGCCACCGTCTCCACCGTCGCCCTGGTGACCCTCGGCACGATCGTGGCCTACGGCGGACTCGGCAACATGCTCGCGAACGGCATCGACGACAGCTTCAAGGCGCAGGTGCTGACGACCAGCGTCCTGTGCGTCGTCCTGGCCGTGCTCCTCGACCTCGTCATCGTCGCCTTCGCCCGTCTGGTGACGCCGTGGACGCGAGGGGCCGCCGCATGAACGAGCTCGCCGGTGCGATCGACCTCCTCCTGGACCCGGAGAGCTGGAAGGGCAGCGACGGCCTGTGGACCCAGCTGGTCGAGCAGGTCCTGCTCACGGTGACGGCGCTGGTCCTCGTCCTCGTCGTCGGTCTCCCGCTCGCCCTCTGGCTGGGTCACCGCGGCCGGGGCGGCACGTTCGCCATCAACGTGTCCAACGTCGGACGCGCGGTCCCCGTCTTCGCGGTGCTCGGGCTCCTGGCGCTGGGACCGATCGGGACCGCCACGCTCGGGCCGTACGGACGCGCCGGGCTGGCCACGCTGATCGCGCTCGTGCTGTTCGGGTTGCCGCCGGTGATCACCAACTCGTACGTCGGCGTCCGCGAGGTGGACGCCGAGATCGTCGAGGCTGCCCGGGGGACCGGCATGAGCGAGTGGCAGGTCTTCCGTCGCATCGAGCTCCCGCTCGCGTCGCAGATGGTGGCCAACGGGGTGCGTCTCGCGCTCGTGCAGCTGTGGGCGACCGCCACCATCGCGGCCCTCGTGGCAGGGCCGGGCCTGGGCAACGTGATCACCTACGGCTTCAGCAACAACTCCTACGACTACGTCATCGCGGGCGCCATCCTCGTCGCGGGCGGCGCCCTCGTCCTCGAGGGACTCGCCGCCGTCGTCGAGCGGCGCGTCGACCCGATGCGTCGTGTCACCGGTTCCCGCCATGATGGTCTTGTCCAGATGCCGGAGATGACAGCCCGATCCCGAGACAGCACGGCCGCCGAGTCGTGACGGAAGGAACCCCGATGAAGAGCACGACACTGCGGCGCCTCCGACGCTCTGCCGCCGCCCTGGTCTGTGCCGCAGCGCTGGTCTCGCTGTCCGCCTGCGGAGACGACGACAACGGTGGAGGTGACAGCTCCCAGGGATCGGTGACCCTCTCCGGTCAGAACTTCACCGAGATGCAGATCCTCGCCGAGCTCTACACCCAGGTGCTCGAGAACGAGGGCTACGACGTGACTCAAAAGCTCGTCGACACCCGCGACATCTACATGGCGCAGCTGGCCGACAACAAGGTGCAGGTCGTCCCCGAAT
>NZ_JARBCJ010000066.1:259-15793 GCF_028803055.1 Mumia sp. | reverse complement strand
CTCGCACTCCGCACGATGAACCCCCGCACTCGCGGCCGCACCAGGCGGCCGACACATCTCAGGAGGAGAAATGAAGGCACTGGTCTACCACGGCCCCGGCAGCAAGGCTTGGGAGGACGTTCCCGATCCGCGGATCCAGCAACCGACCGACGTCATCGTGCGGATCGATACGACCACGATCTGCGGCACGGACCTGCACATCCTCAAGGGCGACGTGCCGGCGGTCACGGAAGGCCGGATCCTCGGTCACGAGGGGATCGGCACCGTCACCGAGGTGGGCTCCGCGGTCTCCACGGTGGCCGTCGGCGACCGGGTGCTGCTCTCGTGCATCAGCGCCTGCGGCGCCTGCTCGTACTGTCACCAGGGCCTCTACGCGCACTGTCTGGCCGACGAGGGCGCCAGCGGCATCGGCTGGATCTTCGGTCACCTCATCGACGGCACCCAGGCGGAGCTGGTCCGTGTGCCGTTCGCGGACAACTCCGTCTACAAGCTGCCCGAGGGCGTCAGCGACGAGGCCGCAGTCATGTTGTCCGACATCCTCCCGACCTCGTTCGAGATCGGCGTCAGGTACGGCCACGTGAAGCCTGGCGACGTGGTCGCCGTGGTCGGCTCCGGGCCGATCGGCCTGGCCGCGATGATGACCGCCACCCTGTACGGCGCGGCCCGGATCATCGCGCTGGATCTCGACGCCAACCGGCTGCAGCAGGCGCTGAGCTTCGGGGCGACCGACGTCGTCAACAGCGGCGACCCCGACTGGCGAGAGCAGGTGCTCGCGATGACGGACGGGCTTGGCGTGGACGTGGCGATCGAGGCCGTGGGCATCCCGGCGACGTTCGACGCCTGCACCACGATCATCCGGCCCGGTGGAACCATCGCCAACGTGGGCGTGCACGGAGCGCCGGTGGAGCTGCAGCTGCAGGACCTGTGGATCATGGACATCGCGATCACGATGGGCCTGGTCAGCACCTCGACCACGCCGATGCTGCTGAAGCTGGTCGCCCAGCACAAGCTGGCGGCCGAGAAGTTCGCGACCCATCACTTCAAGCTCGACGAGATGATGGACGCCTACGACACCTTCGGCCGCGCCGCGGAGACCAAGGCGCTGAAGGTCGTGATCTCCCGCTGAGTCACGCGGGAGCTGCAGGCCCCGGCGTCCGGGGCTCACGGCAGGGCAGCAGATCCACGAAGAACGGCCCCTGACGCTGGAAGACGTGGGAGGGCGTCTTCACAGGTCAGGGGCCGTCAGGCACCTGTCAGGCGGCCGTCAGGCCACGCGGATCAGATGTCGTAGTAGAGCTCGAACTCGTGCGGGTGCGGACGCTGCTGGATCGGCAGGATCTCGTTCTCGCGCTTGTACTCGATCCACGTCTCGATCAGGTCCGGCGTGAAGACGTCGCCCTGGGTGAGGAACTCGTGGTCGGCCTCGAGCGAGTCGAGCACGGCGTCGAGCGAGGTCGGCACCGACTCGATCTGGTTGTACTCGTCCGGCGGCAGCTCGTAGATGTTCTTGTCGATCGGCTCCGGCGGCTCGATCTTGTTCTTGATGCCGTCGATGCCGGCGAGCAGCAGGGCGGAGAACGCGAGGTACGGGTTCGCCGACGGGTCGGGGCAGCGGAACTCGATGCGCTTGGCCTTCGGGTTCGAGCCCGTGATCGGGATGCGCACGCACGCCGAGCGGTTGCGCGAGCTGTAGACGAGGGCGATCGGCGCCTCGAAGCCCGGCACCAGACGGTGGTACGAGTTCACCGTCGGGTTGGTGAACGCGAGCAGCGACGGCGCGTGCTTCAGGATGCCGCCGATGTAGTAGCGCGCCATCTCCGAGAGGCCGCCGTAGCCCGCCTCGTCGTAGAAGAGCGGCTCGCCGTCCTTCCAGATCGACTGGTGGCAGTGCATGCCCGAGCCGTTGTCGCCGAAGATGGGCTTCGGCATGAAGGTCGCCGTCTTGCCGGCGGCCCAGGCGGTGTTGCGGATGATGTACTTGAACTTCATGACATCGTCGGCCGCCTTGAGCAGCGTGTCGAAGCGGTAGTTGATCTCCGCCTGACCGGCCGTGCCGACCTCGTGGTGCGCGCGCTCGACCTGCAGGCCGGCGTCCTCGAGGTGGAGGACCATGTCGTTGCGCAGGTCTGCGAAGTGGTCGGTGGGGGAGACGGGGAAGTAGCCGCCCTTGTAGCGCACCTTGTAGCCGCGAGCCTCCTCCTCGGCGCCGGTGTTCCAGGCGCCGGCGATGGAGTCGATCTCGTAGAAGCCGCGGTTGGCCGACGTCTCGAAGCGCGCCTTGTCGAAGACGTAGAACTCGGCCTCGGGGGCGAAGAACGCCGTGTCGCCGATGCCGGTGCTCGCGAGGTAGGCCTCAGCCTTGCGGGCGATGTTGCGCGGGTCGCGCGAGTACGCCTCGCCGGTCAGCGGGTCGTGGACGAAGAACTCGAGCGCGAGGGTCTTCTCGGGGCGGAACGGGTCGATGTAGGCGGTCGCCGGGTCCGGGAAGAGCGCCATGTCGGACTCGTGGATCGCCTGGAAGCCGCGCACCGAGGAGCCGTCGAACATCAGCCCGTCCTCGAACACCGACTCGTCGAACGACGACACGGGCACCGTGAAGTGCTGCTGGATGCCGGGAAGGTCGGTGAAACGGACATCGACGAACTTGACGCCCTCGTCCCTGATGTAGGCCAAGAGCTCGTCGCGGTTTGAGAACATGAAGCCTCCTCGGCCGGGGCACGATCAGGCCGGCCGTCGTGTGCGGGGGGCGAACTGGGGCACGTCGCTGTGTTCCACGAACGTAAGCAGAGCCAGTTACCCATCCATGACCCGAATGTTTCCGCCATGTTACGAAGTGCGGATCACGGCCGCGAACGCGCCCCCAGACGTACGACGTGACGACCAGGTCGCTCGGGACCTCCACGTAGGGTTGTCGACGTGTCCACGAGCATCCCCACCATGTCGATGCCGGAGGTCGCCGGGTTCGGCCGCCGCGTCGTCGCCCTGCTGATCGACTGGTTCGTCGCGCTGTTCACGGCGGCGCTGGTGACCAACTCACCCGCGTTCGGCGCCGGCTCCCTGAGCGGCTGGTGGACGCTGCTGGCGTTCTGGCTGCAGGTCTCGCTGCTCGATGCGACGCTCGGCTTCTCGATCGGCAAGCGGATCGTCGGCATCTGCGTCGTCGGGCCGGACGGACGTCCGATCGGTCTGCGGGCATTCGTCCGTACCGGCATGATCTGCCTGCTGGTGCCGCCGCTGCTCCAGAACAAGGAGGGCCGCGGCCTCCACGACGTGGTCGCCCGCTCCGTGATCACCTACATCCGGCCGCGGAGCACGCCGCCTGCCGGCTAGGTCAGCGGCCCTGCATCATCCGACGGGCGCCCTTGCCGCTGGTCGGGATCGGGCCGCGGGGAAGGGGCGCCTGCGGCCGCATCGCGTCGAGCGCCTTGAGCTTGTTGAGCACCGGGGTGATCTGGGCCGGCTTCAGGGCGCGCTTGGACTTGCGGATCGAGGTGACCAGCTTGGGGAGCGGAACCTCGCCCTTGTCGGTGTCGCGGCCGACGACGACGGTCGTCACCGGGACCTCCTCACCGACGATGCGGACCGTCTTCTTGCGCTCGACGGCAAGCAGGTTGCGGACGCGGTTGGGGTTGCCCTCGCCGACGAGCACGATCCCCGGCGGACCGACGACGCGGTGCACGACGTCCTGGCTCTTGGTGAAGGCCACGGCCTGGTCGACCTTCCAGCCGCGCTTGAGCATCCCGAGCGCACCGGCGGCGGCGCCGACCTGGCCCTCCACCTGCGCGTACGCCGCCTTCTCAGCGCGACGCCCGAAGACGATGAGCGCGGCGAGCACACCGGTCAGCACCGAGAGCAGAGAGACCAGGATGATGCCGAGGAGGCTGCCCCTGCCACCGAGGAACCAGCCGAGCGCGAACACGGCACCACCGACGACCAGGAACCAGGCGAGGAGCCTGAGACCGATCGTCTTGTCGGAGCGCTTGGTGATCGTGTAGGCGGACCGGATCTGCGCGAGGCGACCCTGCGGCGGCGAGTCAGGTGTGGACATGCCTCCCAGGGTACGCGGTCGCCGACCGCCCTGGGGCCTCAGGCCGTCGCGGTCGTGCGCGCCTCGATCGCCTGCTTGTAGAGCCGTCCGGCGCGGTACGAGGAGCGGACCAGGGGACCGGACAGGACGCCCGCGAAACCGATCTCCTCGGCCTCGGAGCCGAGCTCCACGAACTCCTCCGGCTTGACCCACCGCTCCACCGGGTGGTGGCGGACCGAAGGACGGAGGTACTGCGTGATGGTGAGCAGCTCGCAGCCTGCGTCGTGCAGGTCGCGCATCGCCTGCGAGATCTCCTCGCGGGTCTCGCCCATCCCGAGGATCAGGTTGGACTTCGTGACCAGCCCGTACGCGCGGGCCTGCGTGATCACGTCCAGCGACCGCTCGTAGCGGAACGCCGGCCGGATGCGCTTGAAGATCCGCGGCACCGTCTCCACGTTGTGGGCGAGCACCTCCGGACGCGAGGAGAAGACCTCCTCGAGCAGCTCCGGCTTGCCGTTGAAGTCCGGGATCAGGTTCTCGACGCCGGTGTCCGGGTTGAGCTCGTGGATCTTGCGGACGGTCTCGGCGTACAGCCAGGCGCCGCCGTCGGGCAGGTCGTCGCGGGCGACCCCTGTGATCGTGGCGTAACGGAGGCCCATCGTCCGGACGCTCTCGGCGACCCGGCGGGGCTCGTCACGGTCGAGAGCCTCGGGCTTGCCGGTGTCGATCTGGCAGAAGTCGCAGCGCCGGGTGCACTGCTCACCCCCGATGAGGAAGGTGGCCTCGCGGTCTTCCCAGCACTCGTAGATGTTGGGGCAGCCCGCCTCCTGGCAGACGGTGTGAAGGCCTTCGGACTTCACGAGCTTTTTGAGCTCGGTGTATTCCGGACCCGTCTTGGCCCGGGTCTTGATCCACTCGGGCTTCTTCTCGATCGGTGTCTCGGCGTTGCGGGCCTCGAGACGGAGCAGCTTGCGTCCTTCGGGTGCGATCGTCACGTCCTTCACCCTACGTGCCTGCGGGTGATCACACGGGGAGGGCCGTCAGAGGTGCGGAGAGAGGCCGTACGAGACGGTGGCAGCCGGAGCCGCGTGCGCGAGATCAGGGCTGGCCGCGTACGGCTCCCAGGCGAGCAGATCACGCAGGTGGGGCTCGAGGGCGTCCGCGACCTCGGTGGTGCTGACCGTACGGTCGAGCTCGAGGCTGAGCGAGGTGACGCCCGCGTCGGCGATGCCGCACGGGACGATCTTGGCGAACCAGTCCATGTCGACGCACGCGTTGAGAGCGAGACCGTGCATCGTGACGCCACCCGCGACGCGGATGCCGATCTGGCCGAGCTTGCGCTCGGGGCCGCGGTCGTCGGCCGCGACCCAGACGCCGGAGCGCCCCTCGACCCGTCCGCAGGTCACACCCAGATCGGCGACGGTCCGGATCATCGCCTCCTCGACCCGCCGGACGTAGTCGACGACGAGGACGTGCGGGGGGAGCTTGACGATCGGGTATCCGACCAGCTGCCCGGGGCCGTGGAAGGTGATGTTGCCGCCACGGTCGATGTCGACGACCTTGCTGCCGTCGCGAGGCCGCTCCCAGCCCTCGGTGCGCTTGCCGGCGGTGAAGACGGGGGAGTGCTCAAGGAACAGGACGACGTCACTGCGCCGGTCGGCGACGCGCGCTGCGTGCAGCTCACGCTGCAGCGCCCACATCTCCTCGTAGTCGGTCTCGTCGGACCCGAGCCCGATCCTGCGGACCTCCAGCGCGCTCACGACCTCACCCTAACGCGGGTCGTGCACTGCCCCGAGCGGTCACCGCACGCCCTGTGGACGACCGCCGCGGGGACGGGGCCGAGTGCGGAATGCTGGCGCGATGGATCCGGTCAGCATGATGTGCGCGGCGATGGCGATCGCGGGGCCCGTCGCGCAGAGTGCCACGTGGATGGATCGCCTGGCGGTGCTCGACGACGGCCGGTCGGCCGCGTTCGTCCGCGCTGACCCGAGCCTGCTCGACGACGTGTACGCGCCCGGCAGCGCGCAGCGGGCCGACGACGAGCGTCTCGTACGGGACTACGCCGCGCGAGGGCTCGAGATCGACGACGTCCGGTTCGAGCTGCTGGGCTTCGGGGTGGAGAGCGCGACCGGGACGCGAGCCGTGCTCCGGGTGGTGGACCGGCTCGAGCCGGTCCGAGTGCGTCGCCCGGGCGGCTCCTGGCGTCCCTTGCCGAGGGACGGCGCGACCGACCGCCGCATCGTGCTCGTACGGACGTCGGTGGGCTGGCGCATCGCGACGGTCCACCGGCTGGCCGGCTGACGTCGGTGTCGTCCGTGTCGCGGAGCCCGGCGCTAGCCCTACGTCGAGCCGAGCGCCGCCGCGACGACCTCACCGATGTCGTGGTCGGCGAACGCGTAGCCGTCCTCCTCGAGTCGGCGCGGGGCCGCGCGCAGCGAGCCGAGAGCGAGCGCCGACAGTCCGCCGAGCGCGATACGCATCGCCGGTGACGGCACGGGCAGCAACGACGGCCGGTGGAGCGCACCGGCGAGCGCCTTCGTGAACTCCGCGTTGGTCGACGGCTCGGGGGCGACGAGGTTGTAGGGCCCGGAGGCGTCCTCGTCCTCGGCGAGGAACGACACCGCGCCCACCCAGTCGCGCAGGCTGATCACCGGAAAGTACTGCTCGCCCGACCCCAGTCGGCCGCCCACGCCGAGGCGGAACGGCAGCGAGATGACCTTGAGCAACCCGCCGGACCCGTCGAGGACGGGCGCCGTACGAAGGAAGCACACCCGTGCGCCGGCATCGACCGCCGGAGCGGCTGCGGCCTCCCACGCCTCGACCACGTCGGCGAGGAAGCCCGGTCCTCGCGGCGTGCCCTCGACGAGGAGCGTGTCAGCACGGTCCTCCCCGTACGCGTTGATGCCGCTGCCGGAGAGCAGGACGGGAGGGCGAGGCGCTCGAGCGACCGCCGTGGCGATCGTGGTCGTCGTGCTCACTCGCGAGTCGACCAGCTCACGCCGGTACGAGGAGGTCCACGGCCAGTGCGCGATGGGAGCGCCGGAGAGGCTGACGACCACGTCGGCGCCATCGATCACAGACTGGTCGAGATCACCGGAGTCGGGGTCCCAGCTCGCCTCGAACGGGCCACGTGCCGGTCTCCGCACCAGCCGGACCACCTCGTGCCCCTCTTCGCGCAGGTGCGCGCCGAGCGCCGTACCGAGGAAGCCGGACGCGCCGGCAAGACAGAAGCGCATGCCCCCATCCTGTCCGGGGCACGCGCTTCTGTCCTGCTGTGTCGTCGCGCCGATGGTCAGCCGAGCTCGGCCTCGAAGGCGCCCTCCTCCAGGCGCTTCTTGACCGTGGTCAGGAAGCGTCCGGCGTCGGCACCGTCGACGAGACGGTGGTCGTACGTCATCGGCAGGTAGGCCATCGACCGGATCGCGATCGTGTCGTTGCCGTCGGCGTCGGCGACCACGACGGGGCGCTTCACCACGGCGCCGGTCGCCAGCATCGCCGCCTGAGGCTGAACCAGGATCGGCGTGTCGAACAGTCCGCCGAAGCTGCCGATGTTGGTGATCGTGAACGTCCCGCCGGAGAGCTCGTTCGGCTTGATGTCACCGCTGCGAGCGCGGGTGGCGAGGTCGTTGATCCGCTGGGCGAGGCCGGCGAGGCTCAGGTCGCCGGCGTCGTGGACGACGATCGAGAGCAGGCCACGCTCGGTGTCGACGGCGATGCCGAGGTTGATCGACGCGTGGTAGGTGATCTCCTTCGACTCCTCGTCGTACGACGCGTTGACGTTCGGGTGGGCCTTCAAGGCCTCGACCGTCGCCTTGGCGATGAACGGCAGGTAGGTCAGCTTGACGCCCTCGCGGTCGAGGAAGGCCGCCTTGTGCTTCGCGCGCAGGGCGGCGATGCGAGTGAGGTCGACCTCGTGGACCTGGGTCAGCTGGGCCGCGACCTGGAGCGACTCCTTGGTCTTGATGGCGGTCAGCTGACGGATCCGGTTGGCCTTCTTGACCGTGCCGGCCAAGCCCGACGTGTCGGGTCCGGTCGAGCCCGCGGCGGGTGCGGCAGGCGTCGCGGCGGCGGCCGCGGCCTGACGTGCCTTCTCGGCGGCGTCGAGGACGTCCTGCTTGCGGATACGGCCGCCGACGCCGGTGCCGGACACGTCGTCGAGAGAGACGCCCTCGCGCTCGGCCAGCTTGCGGACGATCGGCGTCACGTACTGGCGCCCGTCCGGCTTGACCGCGCTCGGTGCCGTCCCGGCCGTCTGCGTCTCGGGCGTCTGCGTCTCGGCAGAGGGCTCC
Source organism: Mumia sp. (assembly GCF_028803055.1). NCBI lineage: Bacteria > Bacillati > Actinomycetota > Actinomycetes > Propionibacteriales > Nocardioidaceae > Mumia > Mumia sp. The sequence continues at coordinate 7,477 of NZ_JARBCJ010000066.1, read as the reverse complement.
TGGCTCCGTGCCGAGGACGGCTCGGAGGGCTGGTCCGACTCGGTCTGCGCCTTCGGAGCCTCGGTCGGCTCCTCCTGAGGCGTCTGCTCCGTCGCCGGCTGCTCGGTCTTCTGCTGCGGCTCCTCGGCAGGCTGCTCCTGCTGCGCAGGCTCCTCCTGCTGCGGCTCCGCGGGTGCGGCCGGCTCCTCGGCGGGCGCCGACGATCCACCGGCGTCACCGGACCCGATGAGGGCGAGCTGACCGCCGACCTCGACGGTCTCGTCCTCGCCGGCGGAGATCTCCAGGAGCGTCCCGGCGACGGGGGAGGGGATCTCGGTGTCGACCTTGTCGGTGGAGACCTCGAGGAGCGGCTCGTCGACGGCGACCTCGTCGCCGACCTGCTTCAGCCACCGGGTGACGGTGCCTTCGGTGACGCTCTCTCCGAGCTCTGGAAGCGTGACGGGCGTTGCCATGGGTAGAACCCCTGTCTGATCTCAGGCGTGTGCGTGGAGTGGTGATCCGGCGAGAGCCAGCGCGGCCTCGCCGAGAGCTTCGTTCTGGGTGGGGTGGGCGTGGACGAAAGCGGCGACGTCCTCGGGAAATGCGTCCCAGTTCACCCACAAGGATGCCTCGCCGACCTGCTCGCCCATCCGAGCGCCGATCATGTGGACGCCGAGGACCGGGCCGTCCACCTCGCGGACGACCTTGACGAGGCCGGACGAGCGGAGGATCTGGGTCTTGCCGTTGCCGGCGAGGTTGTACTCGTACGTCGTGACCCGGTCGTCTCCGTGGGCGGCACGGGCCTGTGCCTCGGTCAGACCGACCGAGGCGATCTCGGGGTCGCAGTAGGTCACTCGGGGGATCCCGCTGTCGACGACCGGCCGGGGTCCGCGACCCGCGACGTCTTCGGCGACGAAGATCCCGTGGGCGAACCCGCGGTGGGCGAGCTGCAGCCCTCGGACGACGTCACCGACGGCATAGACCCCGTCGACCGACGTCCGGAGCCGCTCGTCGGTGACCACGAAGCCGCGGTCGACGGTGATCCCGTGCTCGGCGAGGCCGAGCCCGTCCGTACGAGGGCCGCGCCCGACGGCCACGAGGACGAGGTCGGCCTCGAGGGTCTCCCCGCCGTCGAGCGTCACGTACGCGGTGGTGTCGTCCTGCTTGACGCCGGTGATCGGCGTCCCGGTCCGGAACGCGATCCCTCGCTTGCGGAACGCGCGCTCGAGGTGGACCGAGAGGGTCTCGTCCTCCAGCGGCACGAGGTGGGGCAGCGCCTCGACGACGGTGACCTCGGAACCGAACGAGCGCCAGACCGATGCCAGCTCGACGCCGATCGCGCTCCCTCCCACGACGACGACGCGACGCGGGAGCTCCTCGAGGGCGAGCGCGCCGTCGGAGGTCACGACGCGGCCGGTGATCTCGACCCCCGGCAGCGTCCGAGCGTACGACCCGGTGGCGAGGACCAGGGTGCGTCCGGTGACCACGGTGTCGCCGACGGCGACCGACCGCGGTCCGACCAGGCGTCCCGTGCCTTCGACGACGTCGATGCCGGCGCCGCGGACGAGCCCTTGGAGACCTCGGTAGAGACGCTCGACGACACCGGCCCGGTAGGCCCCGACCGCGGCGAGGTCCACCCCGTCGTAGGTCGCGCGGACGCCGAACGCGGAGGCGTCCCTGGCGGCGTCGGCGACCTCGGCCGCGTGCAGCATGGCCTTGGTCGGGATGCACCCCAGGTGGAGGCAGGTACCGCCGAGCTTGGCCTCCTCGACGAGGGCGACGCTCAGGCCGAGCTGCCGGGCCCGGAGTGCGGTGGCGTACCCGCCGCTTCCGCCGCCGAGCACCACGACATCGTGGTCAGGGGGGGCGGAACGGGTCACGAATTGCCTCCAGACGGTGTGGGCGACGAGATCTTCGCCGCCTGCTGCCGCCCCTCATCCTGTCACTGCGGGCACCACGGTGCACACGTGGGGGCGCTACCCGTGAGTACGGCAGACTGGACCCAGACAGCAGCAGGGACCGCCCCGCTCACGACCCTCAGGAGCACACCCGATGGGGCTCTTCCGACGCAAGAAGCGCAACCGCACCGGTGGTGGCGCCGTGGTCTCCGACCGCGCCTCGGACACCGCCGACCGGGCCCACCTGGAGAAGTTCATCGAGTCACGGGCGGGTGTCGAGGGTTTCGTCGAGCCACCGACCGCGGTCTCGCAGGTCACCCTGCTGCTGGTCGCCAAGGACGGCGAGTGGACGCGTCGGCGGGTTCCCTCGGCGTCGTGGGCCCACGACTTCGGCAACAAGCATCGCGTGCCGACGTACGACGCCGCGGTGGTCGGCTACCCGCAGCGCATGCGTGAATACAACCGGCGCGTCGCGGCCGAGCGCAAGCGCCGCGACCGGGAGGAGTCGGCGGGGGACTGACCTCCCGGTCGCCCGCCGTCAGTCGACGCTGCGGGCCAGGCGCTCCGCGAGCCCGACGAGCGTCCGCACGCTCATCCCGGTGCCGCCCTTGGGCACCTCGTCGTACGCGCCGCCGTCGTTGTAGGCCGGGCCGGCGATGTCCAGGTGCGCCCACCTCGTCTCGCCGACGAACTCCTGGAGGAACGCCGCGGCGAAGAGGGCGCCGCCCGCTGGCTTCGGGTTGTGCTGGCGCAGGTCTGCCACGTCGGAGCTCGTGACCCGCGTGGTGACCTCATCGGTGATCGGCAGCGCCCAGAAGGCCTCGCCCACGGAGTCGGCGACGTCGAGGACCTGGTCGCGCAACGCGTCGTCGTTGCTCATCACCGCGGCGGTCTGCTGCCCGAGCGCGACCATGGCGGCACCGGTGAGAGTCGCCACGTCGACGAGCACGTCCGGCTTGGCCTCCGTCGCAACGACCAGTCCGTCGGCGAGCACGAGCCTGCCTTCGGCGTCGGTGTTGAGCACCTCGACGGTGGTGCCGCCACGGATCGCGATCACGTCTCCGGGACGCATCGCCGTACCGCTCGGCATGTTCTCGGCCATGGAGGCGATGCAGGTGACCTGGACCGGCAGACCCAGGGAGGCGATCGCGAACGTCGCCGCCAGCACCGACGCGGCGCCGGCCATGTCGCACTTCATCGTCATCATGCTGGCGCCCGGCTTGAGGCTGAGGCCTCCGGAGTCGAACGTGATCCCCTTGCCGACCAGCGCCAGGTGCGCGACCGGCTTCTTGGGCCTGTAGGTGACCTGCACCAGCCGCGGGGGGTTGCTCGAGCCCTGACCGACGCCGAGGATGCCGCCGCAGCTCTCCTTGGCGAGGCGGACCTCGTCCCACACGGCGACCTTCACTCCAGCCGTGCCGTCGGCCTTGGCAGCTTCGGTGACCGCGTCGGCGAACGCCGCCGGGGTCAGGTCGCCCGGGCCCGTGTTGACCCAGTCGCGCGTCCGGTTGACGGCGGTGGCGACCGCCTTCGCCGCCTCGAGGGACGCGAGCGCCTCAGCGTCGCGGGACAGTCGCGTCAGGACCAGGACAGCGCTGGGCCGGTCGGCGGCGGCATCCTTCGCGTCGCTCCCGGTGCGGTAGCGGTCGAAGCGGTAGCCGCCCAGCAGGACGCCCTCGGCGACCGCGCGAACCGCGTCCGGGTCGGCCGTCGGGAGCGCCACGGCGACGGTGGAGGCGTTGTGGACGGCCTTGATCGCGCGGGCGGCAGCCTTGCGCAGGTCGGAGCTGGTCGGCTCCTCGCCGAGACCGACGGCGATGACGATGCCGGCCTTGATCGCGCCGGAGGTCGGGACAACGGCGACGTCGCCCTTCTTGCCCTTGAATCCGAGCGCAGTCAGGGTCGGTCCGAACGACCTGCCGAAGGCCTTGCCGACCTCGTCGGCGGGAGCCGCCGGCTTGAGATCAGGCCCGACACCGACGACGACGACGTCTGCTCGCGTGGTCGTCGGGGCGGCGGAGCTGAGGGACAGGGTGGGCTCTGGGTTCTTCGGGGCCATGGCGGCCAGCCTACCGACGGGTGGGGATAGGTTCTGATGCATGACGCTTGCGCACTCCCCGTTGCACGACCGCCACCTGCAGCTCGGCGCCAAGATGGCCGAGTTCGGAGGATGGGAGATGCCGTTGGAGTACGCCGGGGGCGGCGTGCTCGCCGAGCACAAGGCGGTCCGCGAGGCGGTGGGGGTCTTCGACGTCAGCCACCTCGGCAAGGCGACGGTCGAGGGCCCGGGGGCGGCGGCGTACCTGGACCGCTGCCTCACCAACGCGTTCGACCGGATCGGTCCCGGTCAGGCGCAGTACACGCTGTGCTGCGACGACGACGGAGGCGTCATCGATGACCTCATCGCCTATCTCCGCGCCGACGACGACGTCCTTCTCGTCCCCAACGCGGCCAACACCGCCGAGGTGGTCCGCCGGCTCGTCGAACGCGCTCCCGACGGCGTGACGATCACCGACCGCCACCACGACCTGGCCGTGCTCGCGGTCCAGGGTCCGCGCAGCGACGAGACCCTCCAGGCGATGGGCCTGCCGGTCGCGCACGACTACATGTCGTACGCGCAGGCCGAGCTCGGCGGCGAGGCGATCACCGTGTGCCGGACCGGCTACACCGGCGAGCGCGGGTACGAGATCGTCCTCCCTGCCACCGCCGCGGTCGCCGCGTGGGACGCGATCATGGCGGCCGGCGAGCCGTACGCGATCCGGGCCTGCGGTCTCGGCGCCCGCGACACGCTTCGGACGGAGATGGGCTACCCGCTCCACGGTCAGGACCTCTCGCGTGAGATCACCCCGGTCATGGCCCGCCTCGGGTGGGCCGTCGGGTGGGACAAGCCGGAGTTCTGGGGCCGCGATGCGCTGCTGGCGCAGAAGGCCGCCAAGGACTCCCCCCTGCTCCGAGGACTGGTCGCCTCCGGTCGCGGGATCCCGCGACCGGGCATGGCCGTCGCCGCCGACGGGTCGGAGGTCGGCAGGGTCACCTCCGGCACGTTCTCACCCACGCTGCGCAAGGGCGTCGCGCTCGCGCTGCTCGACCGCGCGGTGGGACTCGGCGACGAGGTCACCGTCGACGTCCGCGGTCGTACGGAGGCGTTCGTCGTGACGGCGCCGCCGTTCGTGCCGTCGTCGACGCGCTGAGCCGCGGCCCTCTAGGCTTCCGCCCATGGCGTGGACGTGGCAGTTCGAGACGAAGGACGGGACTCCGGTGTCGCCCGAGGACGACGGCGGCACGTTCGCGAGCCGCGGAGACGCGGAGTCGTGGGTGGGGGAGTTCTACGGCGACCTGGCCGACCAGGGGGTCGACCAGGTCACGCTGCTGGAGGACGGTCGAGCGGTGTTCGGCCCGATGTCCCTGCACGCCTGAGGCGCGCGCCCCTCAGTAGGACTCGCCGTGCCCGACCTGCGGCTTGGGCAGCCGCAGCCGGCGGATCTGGGTGCTCCGCAGGATCGCGTAGCCCGTGAGACCGCGGGTGCTCGCCTCCGGGAACGCCGCGCGCACCTCGCGCTTGACCCGGCGGACCAGCACGAAGGAGTCGATGATCGTGCCGAAGATCGTGACCAGCCACAAGGCGTAGATCGCCGTGACGGCCCACGGGGCGCGGATGAGGCTCACCAGCAGGATGACCACCAGCACCGGCATCAGGTACTCGCCGACGTTGCGGCGCGAGTCGACGACGTTGCGGACCAGTCGGCGGACCGGACCCTTGTCGCGTCGGGGCAGGTAGCGGTCGTCCCCGCTGCTCATCGCCTCGCGCACCTTGATCCGCTCGGCCGCGCGGCGGGTCTTGTCGGCCCGGGCCAGGTCACGCCGCGAGCTCGGGGACTTGAGAGCCGCCTTGCGTGCCGCCTCCGCCTCCTTGCGTGTCGGGGTCGGCCGGCCCTTGCCGTACGGCTTGGGCTCGACGGTGGTCGGCTCGGCGGGAGCGTCGGTCTGGTTGCTGCGTCGGAACACGGGTGCCTCGGTCTTCGGGGTCGGTGCCGCGGGCCTGCTGGACGGCGGGGCCGGTGCGGCGTCGGCGATGATACGAGCCTACCTGGCGCGGAGCCGCTCCCGCGAAGCCGTCGCTGCCCGTAAGGTTGGGGGGAACAGCGGACTTGTGAAGGGGACAGACTCCACGATGGGCATCATGAAGCGGATGAGCACGATCTTCCGCAGCAAGGCCAACTCAGCGCTCGACCGGGCAGAAGACCCGCGCGAGACGCTGGACTACAGCTACCAGAAGCAGCTCGAGCTGCTTCAGAAGGTCCGTCGTGGAGTGGCCGACGTCGCGACCAGCCGCAAGCGGGTCGAGCTGCAGATGAACCAGCTCCAGCAGCAGTCGACCAAGCTCCAGGACCAGGCCAAGAAGGCGCTCGCCGCCAACCGTGAGGACCTGGCGCGCGAGGCGCTGACCCGCCGGTCCGGCCTGGACCAGCAGATCGCCGACCTCGGCACGCAGCACGCCTCGCTCCAGGCGGAGGAGGAGAAGCTCACGCTCGCGTCGAAGCGCCTCCAGGCCAAGGTCGAGTCCTTCCGGACCCGCAAGGAGACGATCAAGGCGACCTACACCGCCGCCGAGGCGCAGACACGGATCAACGAGGCCTTCTCCGGCATCTCCGAGGAGATGGGCGACGTGGGCATGGCCGTCCAGCGCGCCGAGGACAAGACCGCGCAGATGCAGGCCCGTGCGGGAGCGGTGGACGAGCTCCTCGCGTCGGGTGCGCTCGAGGACGTCACCGCGGGGCCCAACGACGACATCACCCGCGAGCTCGACGCGTTGGCGTCGACCTCCAGCGTCGACTCCGAGCTCGAGGCGATGAAGCGGCAGCTGGGGACCGGGGCGGACAAGCCGGCCCTCGGCAGCGGCGACGCCCCGCAGGCAGGGGCCGAGGAGAAGAAGCAGGAGGGGCAGGCGTGATCGTCCGGATCATGTCCGAGGGCCAGTTCGACGTCGCCGACGACGCCCTCGATCAGCTCAACTCCCTCGACGACGTCGTGGAGAGCGCGGTGGCGGCCCACGACGAGGAAGCGTTCGGCGACGCCCTCAACCGTCTGCTCGACCTGGTCCGCGAGATCGGCAAGGAGGTGCCGGCCGAGGAGCTCGTCCAGTCCGACCTCGTGCTGCCCCCCTCCGACGCCTCGCTCGGCGAGGTCGAGGAGCTGCTCGGCACCGACGGCTTCATCCCCGGCTGACCCCCACGCGTACGACGGTCGTTGCCGCCGAAAGAGGCGGGAACCACCCAGCCCCAGGCGGCGGTGTGATAGACACGGGGGCGGTTGCATTGCGAGCGAGGGAAAAAGTAGTAAA
>NZ_JARBCJ010000066.1:0-249 GCF_028803055.1 Mumia sp. | reverse complement strand
GGGCGGGCGCCCCCCACGCCGGGCACCCCCCCCGCCCCCCCCCCCGCCCACGCGGGGGGGGCCCGGCCCAGGGCGGCGCCAACGACCGAGCCCCTGTCGGCGTTGAGATCGACAGGGGGCATGAGTCATGCCGAGAGAGGAAACATGTCGAAGACCCGATTTCGCAGCGACGCGGGTCTGACCCGCCGGATGGGCGCGGTCAGCCTGGGGCTGGTGGTGCTCTACCTGGCGTTCGGCGCCGTCCTGATC
>NZ_JARBCJ010000065.1:0-15901 GCF_028803055.1 Mumia sp. | reverse complement strand
CGCGTGTCTCGACCGCTACGCCCAGCGCAGTGCCGACCGCATCGCGCGGACCGGACGACTGACGCACCAGAACCTCCGACCGGTCCTGCGGGCCTGCGGCGGCCACAAGGTGGGGGAGAACATCGCCTACGGCTATCGCTGGCCCGTCCGGGTCGTCCGGGCGTGGATGAACTCACCAGGCCACCGGGCCAACATCCTGGAACCGCGCTACCGGCGGATCGGGGTCGGCGTCCGGCGGGACCGCCGCGGCATCATCTGGGTGAGCCAGGTCTTCGCCTACCGCCGTTGACGCGAAGGACCGGGATTTCGCCGGCTGGACCCTGTGTCCTAGACTGGGAGAAGCGCTCAGACCGTCTGCTGTTCCCTTCACCAGGAACGCCGGCGTGACGAGTGACTTCGCGTGCCCTTCGCCCAGCAAGGCTGGGATGTGCGGCCCTGGTCCTCCCCACACGGGAGGCGGTCCGCGCAAGGGTGCCAGGGTGTCGGCGCCGCCGGCACGTCAACCAGGATCGGGCGCACCCGTGCGCCCTGGCAAGAAAGAGGAACGCCATGGCCGTCGTGTCCATGCGCCAGCTGCTCGAGAGCGGTGTCCACTTCGGGCACCAGACCCGCCGCTGGAACCCCAAGATGAAGCGCTTCATCCTCACCGAGCGCAACGGCATCTACATCATCGACCTGCAGCAGTCGCTGGCCTACATCGACCGCGCGTACGACTTCGTCAAGACGACCGTCGCCCGCGGCGGCACGATCCTCTTCGTCGGGACCAAGCGTCAGGCGCAGGAGGCCATCACCGAGCAGGCGACCCGCGTCGGCATGCCGTACGTGAACCACCGCTGGCTGGGCGGCATGCTCACCAACTTCCAGACCGTCCACGAGCGGATCAAGCGCCTCAAGGAGCTCGACGAGGTCGACTTCGACGACGTCGCCGGCTCGGGCCGCACCAAGAAGGAGCTCCTGCAGCTCAAGCGCGAGCACGACAAGCTCGACCGCACCCTGGGCGGCATCCGCGACATGAGCCGTACGCCGTCGGCGCTGTGGATCATCGACACCAAGAAGGAGCACCTGGCGGTCGACGAGGCCAAGAAGCTGGGCATCCCGGTCGTCGCGATCCTCGACACCAACTGCGACCCCGACGACGTCGACTACCCGATCCCGGGCAACGACGACGCGATCCGGTCCGTCACGCTGCTCACGCGCGTCGTCGCCGACGCCGTCGGTGACGGCCTGATGTCGCGCGGCGCCGGCAAGGAGTCAGAGGGCACCGAGGCGGCCGCCGCGGGTGCCGTCGCTGCCGACGAGCCGCTGGCGGAGTGGGAGCGCGAGCTCGCACAGGGCACCGACCCTGTCACCACCGAGGCTGCCGAGGCCGAGGTCCAGTCGTCGGCCAGCGCCGACGACACCCCGTCCGAGGTCGTCGAGGAGACGGCTGAGGCCCTCGAGGACAAGCCGGCCGACGCGACCGCCGAGGACGCGACCGTCTCCGACGAGCCGTCCGAGGACAAGCCCGCCGACGACAAGCCCGCCGAGGCCTGAGCGCTCCCGCGACACGTCACCACCACTTCGGCCGGTCTCCGGCCACGGACACAGACGAGAGAGATAGAGATGGCAATCTCTGCAGCAGAGGTGAAGAAGCTCCGCGACGCCACCGGCGCGGGCATGATGGACGCCAAGAAGGCGCTCACCGAGGCCGAGGGCGACTACGACAAGGCCGTCGAGATCCTGCGCGTCCACGGTCAGGCCAAGGCCGACAAGCGTGGCGCCGAGCGCCAGGCGACCGCCGGACTGGTGGCCGCGTCGGGCAACGCGATCGTGGAGCTCAACGCCGAGACCGACTTCGTCGCCAAGAACGAGCAGTTCGTCGCGCTGGCGCAGGAGCTCGCCACGCTGGCCGACGAGACCAAGCCCGCCGACGCGACCGAGTTCGCGTCGACCAAGACCGCTGACGGCTCGACCGTCGCCGAGCGGATCTCGGGCCTCGCCGCGATCATCGGCGAGAAGCTCGAGCTCGGGCGCGTCCAGGTCCTCGAGGGCAAGGGCCGCGTCGCGACCTACCTGCACCGTCGCGCGAGCGACCTTCCGCCGGCCGTCGGCGTGCTCATCGAGTACGAGGGCGACGGCGAGGAGACGGTCGCGCGCAGCGTGGCCATGCAGGTCGCCGCGATGCGCCCGCGCTACCTCACGCGTGAGGACGTCCCGGCGGAGGTCGTCGCCAAGGAGCGCGAGATCGCCGAGGCCGCGGCCCGCGAGGAGGGCAAGCCCGAGCAGGCGATCAGCAAGATCGTCGAGGGCAAGGTCAACGCGTTCTACAAGGACTTCGTGCTCCTCGACCAGCCGTCGGTGACGGAGCAGAAGAAGTCCGTGCGTCAGGTCCTCGACGAGGCCGGCCTGAGCATCACGCGCTTCGCGCACATCGAGATCGGCGCCTGACGCGCTCCGATTTGGCAGGATGATCTGACGACGACGCGCGATACGGAGGCCGGTGTGGTGGACGAGAACGAGACAGTCGACCCGCCGGCCTCCGTGCCGTCCGGGCTGGAGCAGGATGCCCCTCCGGCGGAGCCGGCGCGTCGCGTGCTCCTCAAGCTCTCCGGCGAGGCGTTCGGCGGTGGCAGCCTCGGAGTCGATCCCGACGTCGTCAACACGATCGCGCGCCAGATCGCGGAGGGCGTCGCGGCCGGTGTCGAGGTCGCGATCGTCATCGGGGGCGGCAACTTCTTCCGTGGCGCAGAGCTTCAGCAGCGGGGGATGGACCGGGCGCGTGCCGACTACATGGGCATGCTCGGGATCGTCATGAACTGCCTCGCCCTCCAGGACTTCCTGGAGAAGCGTGACATCGAGACCCGTGTCCAGACCGCCATCACGATGGGCCAGGTCGCGGAGCCGTACATCCCGCGTCGGGCGATCCGCCACCTCGAGAAGGGGCGCGTCGTGATCTTCGGTGCGGGGGCGGGCATGCCCTACTTCTCCACCGACACGGTCTCGGCCCAGCGTGCGCTGGAGATCAAGGCCGACGAGGTGCTGATGGGCAAGAACGGTGTCGACGGCGTCTACACCGCCGACCCCCACAAGGACTCCAGCGCCACCAAGATCGACTCCATCTCGTACACCGAAGCGCTCCAGCGCGGGCTGCGGGTCGCCGACGCGACCGCGTTCGCGCTCTTGATGGAGAACAAGCTGCCGATGCGCGTCTTCGGGATCGAGGGAGACGGCAACATCTCCTCGGTCCTGAGAGGTGAGAAGATCGGCACGCTGGTCTACGCAGACTGATCGACCAGAGACCTCTACGAAGGAGCAGGCCAGTGATTGACGAGACCCTGCGCGACGCTGACTCCAAGATGGACAAGGCCGTCGAGCACGCGCGCGAGGAGTTCGCCGCGATCCGCACCGGGCGTGCGCACCCCGCGATGTTCGCGAAGATCACGGCCGACTACTACGGCACCCCGACACCGATCCAGCAGCTCGCGGGGTTCCAGATCCCCGAGCCGCGGGTCGTCATCGTGAGCCCGTACGACATCGGTGCCAAGACCGCGATCGAGAAGGCCATCCGTGACTCCGACCTCGGCGTCAACCCGACCGACGACGGCAAGGTGCTGCGGCTCGTCCTCCCGCAGCTGACCGAGGAGCGCCGCAAGGAATACATCAAGCTCGCCAAGTCCAAGGCCGAAGAGGGCCGGGTGGCCGTCCGCAACATCCGCCGCAGCGCGAAGCAGGCGATGGACAAGGCGGAGAAGGACGGCGAGATCAGCAAGGACGACGTGACCGGCGGCGAGAAGCGCCTCGACGGGCTCACCAAGAAGCACGTGGACCGCATCGACGAGCTCGTCAAGAACAAGGAGCAGGAGCTGCTCGAGGTCTGATGAGCTCACCAGACGTGCCCGCGGCGCCCCAGCAGCGCGGCGGGCGAGACCTTCCTGCCGCGATCGGGGTCGGTGTCGGCCTCGCGGGCGCCGTCATCATCTCGCTCTTCTTCGTGAAGGCGCTGTTCGTGCTGGTGGTCGTCACCGCGGGCGCGGTGGCGATCTGGGAGCTCTCGTCCGCGCTCGCGAAGGCCGGCATCGCCGTCCCGCTCCCGCCGCTGATGGCCGGCGGTCTGGCGACGCTGGCCGCGGCGTACGTCGGTGGCACGGAGGCGATCGCCATCGGTGCCGCTCTGACGGTGCTCGGCGTGTTCGTCTACCGGATGCCCCGCGGCGCGGACGGGTTCGTGCGCGACACCTCCGCCGCCGTCTTCATCTTCGGGTACGTCCCCGTGCTCGGGTCCTTCGTCGTCCTGATGGCGGCCGAGGACGACGGTGCGTGGCGGATCGTGACCTTCATCGTCGTCACCATCGCCTCCGACATCTTCGGGTACGCCGCGGGCTACAAGCTGGGCAAGCACCCGATGGCTCCCACGATCAGCCCCAAGAAGTCCTGGGAGGGCTTCGCCGGATCGGTGCTGGGGTGCGTGCTCGCCGGCGTGCTGTGCGTGGTGCTCCTCCTCGACGGTCGCTGGTGGGTCGGAGTGCTGCTCGGTCTGGCCGCGGTCGCGATGGCCACGCTCGGCGACCTCTCGGAGTCGATGATCAAGCGCGATGTCGGCATCAAGGACATGAGCGACCTGCTGCCGGGCCACGGAGGCCTCATGGACCGCCTCGACTCGCTGCTGGCGGTCGCGCCGATCTGCTGGCTGGTGCTGCACTTCCTCGTCCCCGTCGCCTGACCGCCGGACGGCGCGCGGGGTTGGTGGCGGATGGGACAATGAACCTGACATGTCTCACGTGAACCCGAACCCGCTCCCGCTCGTCTTCGAGCAGCCCAAGGGACGGGGCAAGCCGCCGCGTCACCTGGCCGACCTCGACCTCGCCGCCCGCAAGGAGGCCGTCGAGGCGCTCGGTCTCCCCGGCTACCGCGCCAAGCAGCTCTCGACGCACTACTTCACCCGGCTGGTCTCCGACCCCGGCGAGATGACCGACCTGCCGGCAGGCATCCGCGACCAGCTCGTCGCCGGTCTCATGCCGCAGCTGATCACGCCCGTCAAGACGCAGACCGCCGACCGGGGCACCACCCGCAAGACGCTCTGGCGGCTCTTCGACGGTGCGCTCGTCGAGTCGGTGCTCATGCGCTACCCCGACCGCGCGACGATCTGTGTGTCGAGCCAGGCCGGGTGCGGGATGGCGTGCCCGTTCTGCGCCACCGGCCAGGGTGGGCTGCAGCGCAACATGTCGACCGGCGAGATCATCGAGCAGGTCGTGGACGGAGCCCGGGCGATGGCTCGTGGCGAGGTCCCCGGTGGGCCTGGCCGGCTGTCGAACGTCGTGTTCATGGGCATGGGCGAGCCGATGGCCAACTACAAGGCCGTGATCGGCGCCGTACGCCGGATGGTCGACGACGGCCCCGAAGGGCTGGGCATGTCGGCCCGCAACATCACGGTCAGCACCGTCGGGCTGGTGCCCCGGATCAAGCAGCTGACGGAGGAGGGCATCCCCGTCACGCTCGCGCTGTCGCTGCACGCCCCCGACGACGAGCTGCGCGACGAGCTCGTCCCGATCAACACCCGCTTCAAGGTCGCGGAGGCGGTCGAGGCAGCGTGGGACTACGCGCGGACGACCAAGCGGCGTGTCTCGATCGAGTACGCCCTGATCAAGGACATCAATGACCAAGCCTGGCGTGCGGACATGCTGGGCGACCTGCTCCGCTCCTACGGGGACTGGGGCTGGGTCCACGTCAACCTGATCCCGCTCAACCCGACCCCGGGCTCGATCTGGACCGCGTCCGAGCCCGAGGACGAGCGGGAGTTCGTCCGCCGGCTCGAGGCCAAGGGCATCTCGACGACGGTCCGTGACACCCGCGGCCAGGAGATCGACGGGGCGTGCGGCCAGCTCGCAGCGGCCGATGCCTGATCCCACCCACCGGCTCAGCCGGGCCGGGCTGCCGGCGGTGCTCGCCACCGACCTCGACGGGACGCTGCTGCGCTCCGACGGCAGCCTGTCGCCCCGTACCCGCGAGGCGATCGCCCGCGCGGAGGAGTCCGGGGTGCCGACGGTCTTCGTGACCGCGAGGCCGCCCCGGTGGTTGGACGCGTTCGCCGACGCGGTCGGAGACGCCACCGGGGGAGTGGCGCTCAGTGCAAACGGCGCGTTCGTCTACCACGTGGCGAGCCGGACCGTCACCGACCACGGCACGATCGCCCCCGGTCTGCTCCGTGACCTCGGGGCGTCGCTGCGGGAGGCGTTGCCCGGTATCGCCTTGGCGGTCGAGCGTGCCGACGGCATGCGCCGCGAGGAGGCCTTCGCCTACGTCCGGGAGTCTCCCGAGGTCGACGACCTCGACGACTGGGACGCCATCGCGTCGCAGCCCGCGGGGAAGCTCCTGGCCAAGCTGGACGGGAGTGATCCCGACGAGTTCCACAGGCGGGTGGCGGCCGTGCTCGACGGACGGGCGGAGCTCGGCTTCTCCGGTGCCGTCGGCCTCGCCGAGATCACCGCGCCGGGTGTCACCAAAGCGAGCGGGCTGGCGGCCTGGTGCGCCGGGAACGGCTTCGACCGTGAGTCGGTCTGGGCCGTCGGAGACATGCCCAACGACCTGCCGATGCTGCGCTGGGCCTCCCGTTCCTTCGCGGTCGCCAACGCCCACCACGACGTCCTCGACACGGTCGACGAGGTGGTGCCGAGCAACGACGACGACGGTGTGGCTGCCATCCTGGACCGGATCTGCGACGAGCACGGCGCGCTGCGCCGTACCCCCTGACCGACAGGAGCACCCGTGATCGACGTGACCCGCGACGGAGTCGTGACCACCGTGGAGCTGCGCCGGCCCGAGCGCCGCAACGCCCTCGACCTCGACACCTGCCACGAGGTGCGTGAGGCGGTCGAGACCGCGGCCGGCGACGGGTCACGAGCAATGCTGATCACCGGCCAGGGCACCAGCTTCTGTGCGGGCGCCGACCTCACGGGCGTGTACGGGTCGGACTTCGTCGACGCCCTGTACGCGATGCTCCGCACCATGACCCGGGTCGAGATCCCGGTCGTCGCCGCGGTCAACGGGCCGGCGATCGGCGCCGGGACTCAGCTCGCCCTCGCGTGCGACCTGCGGGTGGCCGCGCCGACCGCGGTGTTCGGCGTGCCGACCGCGCGCAACGGGATGGCGGTGGACGCGTGGACGATCCGCACGCTGGCGGCAGTGGCCGGTGCCGGCACGGCCAAGGCCCTCATGCTCGGCGCAGACCTGCTCGACGCCGAGACGGCGTACTCGCGCGGGCTCGTCGACCGGCTGGGTGACACCGACGCCGCAGCGGCGTGGGCGCACGAGATCGCGACCTTCGCGCCGCTGACGCTGGCCTACAACAAGCTCGTCCTCAACGGTGACCCCACCGATCCCGAGACCGCGGAGCGCATCGCCCGCGGCTGGGAGGCGTGCTGGGGGAGCGAGGACGTCCGGGAGGCCGCGCTCGCCCGTACGGAGAAGCGCGCTCCGGTGTTCCGGGGGGTGTGATGTCTGCTCAGGTGCTCGTCTTCGACGGCGACTGCGGCTTCTGCTCCTCGTCGGTTCGGTGGTTGCGGCGCTGGGCGCCGTCGCGTCGCGCCCGGATCGTCGCCTGGCAGCAGGCCGACCTCGACGCCCTCGGGCTGACGGCTGTGCAGTGCTCGGCGGCCCTCCAGTGGGTCGACTCCGGGCGTCGGGCCGCTGGGCCCGAGGCTGTCGCCGCCTACCTCCGTACGGCTCGCCCGCCCTGGCCGGTGGTCGGACGCGTGCTCGTGACACGACCGGCGACGGCGTTGGCGTGGCCGGTCTACCGGTGGATCTCCGCACACCGTCACCAGCTTCCGGGCGGCACCCCGCAGTGCGCGCTGCCCACGACCCCGGGCGAGCCGGGAGACGCTCCCGACGGAAGGACGGCCCCATGAGCGGACCTCGCTGGTTCACTCCGCCGAAGGATCCGGCCGACCCCTCGACGGGTCGGCTCAACGCCGTCTACGACGCCCTCGACCACCTGGTCGTCGCGGGAGCCGCCGAGGTGCCCGCCCTGCGAGCGCCGACGGGGACGACCTCGTACGCGGTGCTGCTGGAGCAGGTCGCGGCGATGGGTGGGTTGATGCGCGCTCTGGGCGTGCGTGAACGCGACGCGGTCGCCGTGGCGTCCCTGCCCTCGCCCGAGTCGGTCGTCGCGCTACTCGCTGCCGGTCGGGTCGGAGCGACGGCCTGGGTCGGTGAGCAGCCCGCGCCGTTGATCGAGCGGAGCGACCCCGCGCTCGTGGTCGCCGACGGGGAGCAGATGCCCGTGGTCGCGACCGCCGTCGACGCGCTCGACCCTGCGCGTCCGCGTGCGGTGGTGGTCGTACGCCCGGGGGAGTGGTCTCTTGTCGAGACCCGCGACGTCGCCTGGGACCCCGCGTTGAAGGCCGGGGCCACCGATCCCGCGCCCGTCGTCCCGGTGGCCGGCGGGACCGCGCTGGCCGTGACCGGTGACGGGCACCGGGTGGTGCACGAGCGTGCCGGCCTCGTGACGCCGTACGAGGAGCCGGCCGTCCTCGGGTCGGCGTGGGACGAGGCCACCGTGGTCGCCGTCCTGGCCGGGCTCATGTCCGGTCGGGGGCTCGTGCTGCCCGGCGCCTGACGGGCTACTGCACGCCCCACGCGTAGGTCTGCTTGCGCAGCCGCAGATAGACGAACGTCTCGGTCTGTGTGACCGCCGGGATGGCGCGGATCTTGCTGGTGATGACGTCGAGGAGGTCGTCGTCGCTCTCGCACACGATCTCGGCCAGCACGTCGAACCGGCCGGTCGTGATCACCAGGTAGTCCAGCTCGGGGATGTCCGCAAGCGCGTCGGTCACCGCGAACACGTCTCCGTCGACCCCGATGCCGACCATGGCCTGGCGCGCGAAGCCGAGCTCGAGCGGGTCGGTGACCGCCACGATCTGGATCACGCCGGCGTCGGTGAGCTTCTGGACGCGTTGGCGTACGGCCGCCTCGGAGAGCCCGACCGCCTTGCCGATCGCGGCGTACGACCTCCGGCCGTCCACCTGGAGCTCGGCGATGATGCGCTTGGAGACCTCGTCGAGGACGACACCGTTGGTGGACCTGCGCTCCGTCATGCGCACATCCTGCCCGAGCGCCGGGTCCTCTGCCTCCGCACGTCAGTCGTTTCAGCGTGGAGATTGTCACGCATTCTGGGCAGATCGGCCCCGCTGGCTCGCGATTTCGTTGCGAGACAGTAAACAACTGCGGAATCCCTTGTCCCGGTTGCTCCCGACGTGTGACGATCCCCGCAGGTCGAACGCCACCACGGTGCCCGTGAGGCACCCCGTACGGATCGAGGTCGCGTCACTTGGTGAGGCAGATGAGCCGCCGGACGATGCTCCGGGGCGTAGGAGGAGCCGCGTTCCTCGCCGGGAGCGCCGCCGTGCTGCCGATGTTCGGCACACCTGACCGCCGGCAGGACCCGGCCGACTGCAGGGCACCGGACCGCAGCTCGGACCGTCGTCTGATCGTCTCGAACTGGCCGGAGTACATCGACCAGCCCGACGACGGCTACGTCACCACGATGGACCAGTTCATGAAGGAGACGGGCATCCAGGTCAGCTATACCGCCGACGTCAACGACAACAACGAGTTCTTCGCGAAGGTCGTCAACCAGCTCGGCGCCTGCGAGCCTGTGAACCGCGACATGTTCATGCTCACCGACTGGGCCGCGGCACGGACGATCGAGATGGGGTGGATCCAGCCCCTGGACGCCGCGAAGGTGCCCAACCTCCACAACAACCTCATCTCGTCCCTGCAGGGACTGGGCTGGGATCCGGACCGGACCTACTCGGCACCGTGGCAGGCCGGGTTGACCGGCATCGCGTACAACAAGGCCAAGGTCTCCGAGGTGGGCTCGTTCTCCGACCTCCTGACGCGGCCGGACCTCAAGGGGCGCGTGAGCCTGCTGACCGAGATGCGCGACACCATGGGCTTCCTGCTGCTCAAGAACGGCGCCGACCCAGCCGACTTCAGCGACGACGAGTGGGGCGTCGCGATGGAGGATCTCCGGCGTGCCTCCGACGGCGGGCAGATCCGGGCCTTCACCGGCAACGACTACGTCCAGGACCTCGCGGCGGGCAACATCGTCGCGTGCGAGGCCTGGTCGGGCGACGTCCTCGCGGCGGGCGACCCCAACATCGAGTTCGTCGTGCCCGAGGAGGGCCTGATGATCTGGGCCGACAACATGCTCGTCCCCAACCAGGCCGAGCACCAGGCCAACGCCGAGACGTGGATCGACTACTACTACCGGCCGGACGTGGCCGCCAAGCTCGCGGCGTGGGTCAACTACATCTGCCCCGTGGAGGGCGCCCAGGCCGAGATGGAGAAGATCGATCCCGACATGGCGGCCGACCCGCTGATCTTCCCCGACGACGCGACGCTCGCCATGACCCACTCGTTCATGGCGCTCGACGAGTTCACGATGCGTGAGTACGAAGGAGACTTTGCCGATGTCACTGGTGGCTGACGACGACGCGACGACGCGCGACGACCAGGAGGCGAGCAACCGCGACCTGCGGCTGACGGCCCTCACCAAGTCGTACGGCTCCTTCACCGCGGTGCGGTCGCTGGACCTCGTCGTGCCGCAGGGATCTTTCTTCGCGCTGCTCGGTCCGTCGGGGTGCGGCAAGACCACGACGCTCCGGATGGTCGCGGGTCTGGACACGCCCACCTCGGGGACGATCACCCTGGGCGACCGCGACATCACCTACGACAAGCCGTACAAGCGGCCGGTGAACACCGTCTTCCAGAGCTACGCGCTCTTCCCGCACCTCGACGTCTCCGAGAACGTCGCCTTCGGGCTGAAGCGGCGCGGCGTCAAGGACACCAAGGCGAAGGTCGCCGAGATGCTCGACCTGGTGGAGCTGGGCGGTCAGGGGCACAAGAAGCCCACCCAGCTCTCGGGTGGCCAGCAGCAGCGCGTCGCCCTCGCACGGGCCTTGATCAACAGCCCCGAGGTGCTCCTCCTCGACGAGCCGCTCGGTGCGCTCGACCTCAAGCTGCGACGCGGCATGCAGATCGAGCTCAAGCGGATCCAGACCGAGGTCGGGCGGACCTTCGTCCATGTCACGCACGACCAGGAGGAAGCCATGACCATGGCCGACACGGTCGCGGTGATGAACGCGGGCGTGATCGAGCAGATGGGCCCGCCGGCCGCCCTGTACGACAACCCCCGGACGACCTTCGTGGCGAACTTCCTCGGCCAGTCCAATCTCCTCGCGGGAGAGATCCTCGGCCCGGACGGTGACGCCGTCACGGTGTCGGTCCAGGGCACGACCGTCTCCATCCCGGCCGAGCGCAGCCACGCCGTCGGCGGCAAGGGCTGGGTCGGCATCCGCCCGGAGAAGGTGATGATCGCCGAGGTCGGTGGCGAGATCGACGCACCGGGCAACCGCTTCGCGGGGGGTGTGGTGACCGACGTGAGCTTCGTCGGCGTCAGCACCCAGTACCTCGTCCGCATGCCGTGGGGCCAGGAGCTCATGGTGTTCGAGCAGAACACCGGTCGACGCCCGATCTTCGCGGTCGGGACGCCGGTCGACCTGTCGTGGCGCCCCGAGTACGCGTTCCTGCTCGACGCGAGCCAGGACGCGAAGGCCGGCGTCGAGGACGGGGACGACTGATGACCCACCAGCCGCAGGAGGCGCTGGTCGAGCCCGACGCCGTCGGGCTCGGGTCGTCCGGCGACGACCCGGGGGAGGGGCACGAGACGGTCCGCGGACGCGGCGGCCGGTTCACCGGCTACTGGCTGATGCTCCCGTCGGCGCTCTGGCTGGCGCTGTTCTTCCTCGTGCCGTTCTACTCGCTGATCGCGATGAGCCTGTACGACCCCACAGGGTCGAACCTGACCGGCTACGACATGACGTGGCACGTCGCCAACTACGTCGACACGATCCAGGCCTACTGGCGGCCGCTGCTGCGGTCGTTCTGGTACGCCGCGATGGCGACCGTCGCGTGCCTCGTCCTCGGCTACGTGCTCGCCTACGCGATCGCGTTCAAGGCGGGGCGCTGGAAGAACCTGATGCTGGTCCTCGTCATCGCGCCCTTCTTCACCAGCTTCCTCCTCCGCACGCTGTCGTGGAAGCTGATCCTGGCCGACGAGGGCTGGATCGCCGAGGGACTGCGTACCCTGCAGATCCTCGGCGAGGACGGCCGGCTCCTCGCGACGCCGTTCGCCGTGGTCGCGGGACTCACCTACAACTTCCTCCCCTTCATGGTGCTGCCGCTCTTCGCGAGCCTGGACAAGATCGACAACCGGCTCGTGGAAGCGGCCGGCGACCTGTACGCATCGCCGGCGCGCGCCTTCTTCAAGGTGACGCTGCCGCTGTCGATGCCGGGGGTGGTCGCGGGGACGCTGCTGACGTTCATCCCGGCCGCCGGCGACTTCATCAACGCCGAGCTCCTGGGCAGTCCCAACCAGCGGATGATCGGCAACATCATCCAGAACCTGTTCACCAACCAGGGCGACTATGCCGCCGCCGGCGCGCTGTCGATGACGCTGATGATCGTGATCACGGTCGGCGTCGTGTTCTACATCCGCCGCGCAGGAACGGAGGACCTCGTATGAGTGCGCTGCACAGGCTCGGCCGCTGGGTCGGCGAGCACCTCGTCCTCGCCCTCGGCGTGCTCGTGCTGGTCTACATGTTCGTGCCGGTGGCGATCGTGGGCCTGATGAGCTTCAACGACCAGGCGTCGCGCAACGTCTACCGGTTCGACGGGTTCACGCTGGACAACTGGCTCAACCCGTGCGACCCCTCGGGGATGTGCTCGTCGGTGGTCCGCAGCGTCGAGATCGCGCTGCTCGCGACGGTGGTCGCCACCATCCTCGGGACCCTCGCCGCGTTCGCGCTCGTGCGACACCGGTTCGTCGGTCGCGGCCCGCTCAACACCCTCATCATCCTGCCGATGGCCGCGCCGGAGATCGTGCTCGGGTCGTCGTTGCTCGCGCTGTTCGTCTCGGCCGGGTTCGGCGGCCAGCTGGGGTTCTGGACGATCTTCGTCGCCCACGTGACGTTCTGCCTGTCCTTCGTGATCATCACGGTCCGAGCGCGGTTGTCGGGGCTGGACGACAATCTGGAGCAGGCCGCGATGGATCTCTATGCGACGGAGAACCAGACGTTCTGGCGGGTCACGTTCCCGCTGGTGTTCCCGGGCATCCTGGGCGCGGCCCTGCTGAGCTTCTCGCTGTCCTTCGACGACTTCATCATCACGAACCTCAACGCCGGCCAGACCGTCACGTTCCCGATGTACGTGTGGGGTGCCGCGCAGCGCGGCATCCCGATGCAGGTCAACGTCATCGGCACGGCGATGTTCCTGGTCGCGGTGCTGATCGTGCTCGGCAACGAGGTCGCCCGACGCCGGCAGTCGAAGGTCGCGGCCTAGCCACCTCCGTACGCGGGGGACGTCCGTGAAGCCGAACTACTGCGACCGTTGCCGAGTAAGTCTGAGCCGCAAGCACATGTGGAGACACTTGACAGTTGCCTGCGATCCGGGAACGCCAATGGTGAGGCGTGGAATACCCTCTACGATCCTCACCATCGAAGCTCGCACATCGATCCGTGGTTCGGATAGGAGATCCCATGAGGTCTCGAACGACCAGACCATCCCGCGGCGCACTCGTGGCGACCGGGCTCGCAGCGACGCTCCTCGCAGGCTGCAGTACGACACAGTCAGGGGGAGCGGAGGCAGGGGGAGCGGAGTCAACGGCCGATGGCGTCCCCGCGCCAACAGCTGGGTCCCGTCCCGATGTTGATGAGCGCACATTGACCGGCGACGGAGGCCGCAGCTTCGACTTCGACGTCCGCGAATCTCCCCTCGAGGTCGTGGCGACGTCACCTGTGGTCGTCACGGGCACGATCGCCTCGTGGGAACGGGGAGTCGATGCGTACGACGACGAGGACGCGCAGCGCTGGGCGATCCTCGCCGTCGACGTCGATCAGGCGTACGTGAGGGCGCCGGGCGTTCACGGCGCGAAGGTGTTCGTCCGTGTACTCCGCGGCTACGAGGTCGTCGGACCGGACGGAAGCCCGACCCGCGAGCCGGGTGCCCCGTCCAGCGTCCTCACGGTCGACGAGCTTGAGCAGGCGGCCCCTCCCGGAGTGCGGATCGCCGTCATGGGAACGACCGCGAGTCGAACGCCGCACGCGGACGACCCGACGTGGCGGCACGAGAACGTGAACGCCGGTCTACCTGGAGGGGCCGTCGTCACTCAACCCGACGTTCAGGGCCTCATCCTCGAGGACGAGTCGGGAGACCTTGTCAGTGGAGTGATCGACGACGACCCCGCGACATGGGGCCCTGGCTGGCGACCTTCGGCCGCCGGATCCGCTGCCCGTGGGAGCACGGCGTTCGACTGGTTGACCGCCCAGCTCGACGACGCCACCTGAGGGAGACGGACAGAAGCCGCTGCCCCGGGGTACCTGGGGCAGCGGCTTCCGCGGGTCGTACGGGTCAGAGCAGGTTCTGGCCCTGGGTGATCACGGAGCGCAGGATGCTCTCCATCTCGTCGAAGTGCTCCTGGTCGCAGATCAGCGGCGGTGCCAGCTGCACGACCGGGTCGCCGCGGTCATCGGCGCGGCAGTAGAGCCCGGCGTCGTACAGCGCCTTGGAGAGGAAGCCGCGCAGCAGGCGCTCGGACTCGTCCTCGTTGAAGGTCTCCTTGGTCGCCTTGTCCTTGACCAGCTCGATCCCGTAGAAGAAGCCGTCGCCGCGCACGTCGCCGACGATGTCGAGGTCGAGGAGCTTCTCGAGCGTCGACCGGAAGCCGTCCTCGTTGGCGCGGACGCCCTCGTTGATGCCCTCGCGCTCGAAGATGTCGAGGTTGGCCATCGCGACCGCGGTCGAGACCGGGTGACCACCGAAGGTGTAGCCGTGGAGGAAAGAGGTGTGACCCTTCAGGAACGGCTCCATGAGCCGGTCGGAGGCGATCATCGCGCCGAGCGGTGCGTAGCCGGAGGTGAGGCCCTTGGCGCAGGTGATGATGTCGGGCTGGTAGCCGTAGCGCACCGCGCCGAACATCTCGCCGAGCCGCCCGAACGCGCAGATGACCTCGTCGGAGACGAGCAGGACGTCGTACTCGTCGCAGATCTCGCGGACCCGCTGGAAGTATCCCGGCGGGGGAGGGAAGCAGCCGCCGGCATTCTGGACGGGCTCGAGGAACACCGCCGCGACCGTGTCGGGGCCCTCGAACTCGATCGCCTCGGCGATGCGGTCGGCTGCCCAGCGTCCGAAGGCCTCCGGGTCGTCGCCGTGCTCCGGGGCGCGGTAGATGTTGGTGTTCGGGACGCGGAAGGTGCTCGGCACGAGCGGCTCGAACGGCGCCTTCATGTCGGGGATGCCGGTGATCGACAGGGCGCCCTGCGGGGTGCCGTGGTAGGCGATGTGACGGCTGATCACCTTGTGCTTGGTGGGCTTGCCGGTCAGCTTGTAGTACTGCTTGGCGAGCTTCCAGGCGGACTCGACCGCCTCGCCACCGCCCGTGGTGAAGAAGACACGGTTGAGGTCGCCGGGTGCGTACGAGGCGACGCGCTCGGCCAGCTGGATGGCCGGCGGGTGCGCGTACGACCACAGCGGCATGAACGACAGCTCGCGGGCCTGCTTCGCGGCGGCCTCGGCCAGCTCCTCGCGGCCGTGCCCCACCTGGACGACGAAGAGGCCGGCGAGCCCGTCCAGGTAGCGCTTGCCGGCGGTGTCGAAGAGGTATGCACCCTCCCCCTTCGCGATCACGGGCACGTCGGACGTCTCGTACGTGCTGTGCCGGGTGAAGTGCATCCAGAGGTGGTCCTTGGCGGCGCGTTGGAGGTGCGCGTCGTCCCACTGTTCGCTCATGCACCGAGTATCGCGCAGATTCCGAGGCCAGGCAAAGGTTATCGTCCGTGTCGAGGGTTTACGGATACGAAATCCGAAG
>NZ_JARBCJ010000064.1:0-15987 GCF_028803055.1 Mumia sp. | reverse complement strand
GATCCCGTTGCCGCCGCCGGTGACGACGACACCCGCGCGATCGGGAAGCACGTCAGACCCCGCCGGTGAGGGTGAGCCCGCCGTCGACGACGATGTTCTGCCCGGTCAACCACCCGGAGTCGTCCGACAGCAGGAACGCGACCACGGAGGCGATGTCGGCCGGGACACCGAGGCGCTTCATCGGGTACGCCGACGCCACCTCGTCCTCTCGACCCTCGTACAGCGCCGACGCGAACCGCGTCTTCACGACCGCCGGCGCGACCGCGTTGACGCGCAGCTGCGGGCCGAGCTCGACCGCGAGCTCCTGGGTGATGTGGATGAGCATCGCCTTGGTGGCTCCGTAGAAGCCGATCCCGGGCGCCGGCTTCGTGCCCGCGACCGAGGCGACGTTGACGACCGTGCCGCCGTGGGTCTCCATCCAGGCAGCGTAGGCCCGCTGCGTCCAGGACAGGGCACTCAGCACGTTGACCGCGAACATCTTCTGCGCCGCCGCCAGGTCGAGATCGATCATGCGCCCGTAGACGGGGTTGATGCCGGTGTTGTTGACCAGGTGGTCGAGGGACCCGAACACCTCCAGCGTGCGCGCGACCGCCTCCTCCTGGTGGGCAGGGTCGTCAGCCTTGCCCGGGACGCCGATCGCCACCTCGGGGCCACCGAGGTGGACCACGGCCTCCTGCAGCGCCTCGTCGTTGCGGGCAGTCAGGCACACCCGCCCACCCTCGTCGACGATGCGCTGCGCGATGCCGAGCCCGATGCCACGGCTCGCCCCGGTGATGATCGCGGTGCGGCCCTCGAAGCGCTTCGCGCCGCCGGTCACGACAGCCTCTCGAGCACCATCGCCATGCCCATGCCGCCGCCGACGCACATCGACTCGACGCCGAACTGCTTGTCGTGGGTCTGGAGCGAGTTGATCAGCGTCGCCGTGATCCGAGCACCGGTCATGCCGAACGGGTGACCGACCGCGATCGCACCGCCGTTGACGTTGAGCGTGTCGATGTCGATGCCGAGCTGCTGGGCCGAGCCGAGCGACTGGACCGCGAACGCCTCGTTGATCTCGAACAGGTCGATGTCGCCGAGAGCCATCCCGGCGTTCTTGAGCGCCTGCGGGATCGCCTCCACCGGGCCGAGCCCCATGATCTCCGGGGAGAGACCGGTCACGCCGGTGGACACGATGCGCGCCAGCGGGGTGAGGCCGAGCTCCTTGGCGCGGGTGTCGCTCATGATCACCAGGGCCGCGGCGCCGTCGTTGAGCGGGCAGGCGTTGCCGGCGGTCACGGTGCCGTCGGGTCGGAAGACCGGCTTCAGCTGCGACACCGCCTCGTACGTCGTGCCGGGGCGGGGGCCGTCGTCGACGGTGACCTGGGTGCCGTCGGGCAGCGTGACCGGGGTGATCTCCCGCTCCCAGAAGCCGTCCTTGATGCGCTCCTCGGCGAGGTTCTGGCTGCGCACCGCGAAGCGGTCCTGCTCCTCGCGGCTCATGCCGAGGATCTGGGCGACGTTCTCGGCGGTCTGGCCCATCGCGATGTAGACGTCAGGGAGCCGGTCGTCCTCGCGCGGGTCGGTCCAGGTCTGACCACCCTTCGAGAGCTCCTCGGTGTGCTGCGCGGCATCGGCGAAGACCGGGTTGGTGATCTCCTGACCCGGGATCGCGTCGCTGTTGCCCTTGACGAAGCGGCTGACCGTCTCGACACCGGCCGAGATGTAGGCGTCGCCCTCGCCCGCCTTGATCGCGTGGAACGCCATCCGGGTGGACTGGAGGCTCGAGGAGCAGTAGCGGGTCACGGTGGTGCCGGGCAGGAAGTCGTAGCCGAGGAGCACAGAGACGACGCGCCCCATGTTCATCCCCTGCTCGCCACCCGGCAGACCGCACCCGAGGATGAGGTCGTTGATCTCGCGCGGGTCGAGCTCGGGCACCTTGTCGAGCGCGGCACGCACCATCTGCGCGGTGAGGTCGTCAGGACGCATGTCCTTGAGCGAGCCCTTGAAGGCACGGCCGATCGGCGAGCGCGTGGTGGAGACGATGACGGCTTCGGTCATGAGGATTCCTTGTCTGAGGGGCCGGATCTTGTCGTGTGGTCAGAGCCCGAGGTCGCGACCGATGAGCTCTTTCATGATCTCGTTGGAGCCCGCCCAGATCTTGGTGACACGGGCGTCACGCCAGGCACGGGCGACTCGGTACTCGTTCATGTAGCCGTACCCGCCGTGGATCTGGACGCAGTGGTCGAGCACCTCGTTCTGGACCTGCGACGACAGCCACTTGACCTTGGCCGCGTCGATCGCGGTCAGCTCGCGCGAGGTGTGCGCGAGCACGGCGGCGTCGACGTACGCCTCGACCGACTCGATCCGCGTCACGAGCTCGGCGAGGAGGAACTTGTTGTGCTGGAACGACCCGATCGGCTGCTTGAACGCGTGCCGCTCCTTGGCGTAGGCGATCGTCTCGAGCAGGATCTGCTTGGCGTGCGCGACGTTGGAGACGGCGCACGACAGCCGCTCCTGCGGGAGACGCTCCATCATCGCGATGAACCCGCGGTCGACCTCGCCGATCACCTGGTTGTCGCTCACCCGCACGTCGGAGAAGAACAGCTCGGCTGTGTCGGACTCGCTCTGGCCGACCTTGTCGAGCTTGCGGCCACGGGTGAAGCCGTCCATGCCGGTCTCGACGGCGAACAGCGTGATGCCCTTGGCGCCCTTCTCCGGGCTGGTGCGGGCCGCGACCACCACGAGGTCGGCGGACCAGCCGTTGGTGATGAAGGTCTTGGAGCCGTTGATGACCCACCCGTCACCATCGCGCACGGCGGTGGTCTTGAGCGCGGCCAGGTCGGAGCCGCCCGACGGCTCGGTCATCGCGATCGCGGTGAGCAGCTCGCCGGTCACGAAGCGCGGGAGCCACCGCGCCTTCTGCTCGTCGGTGGTGAGCTCGACGAGGTACGGCGCGACGATGTCGGAGTGGATGCCGGTGCACGACGGGAGGGCGGCGTTGACCTTGGACAGCTCCTCGGCGAGCACGGCGTTGAAGCGGAAGTCGCGTGCCTCGGCGCCGCCGAACGCCTCGGGGACCTCGAGGCCGAGCACGCCCTGCTTGCCGGCCTCGAGCCAGTAGTCACGCGGCAGGCCCTTGTCCTCGGCGTACGCATCGGCGTGGGGCAGGACGCTACGCTCGACGAACGCCGCGACCGATGCGCGGAATGCCTCGTGGTCGTCGTCGAAGATGGCTCGTTTCACGGAGTGCCTCCGGGTCATGGGGTCACGATCACCTAGAGTGTACTAAGCGATCGCTTAGCGCCAGGGGTCCCCCACCCCGCTGTCGAAGACCAGGAGCGCCCATGACCGAGGTTCCCGCACGCGAGCGGCTGATGGACGCCGCAGTCGAGGCGTTCGCCGAGCGTGGGTTCCACGCCACGACGACCCGCGACATCTCGACGCGGGCGGGCATGAGCCCGGCAGCGCTCTACGTGCACCACGCGTCCAAGGAGCAGCTCCTCTACGAGATCAGCTCGGCCGGCCACCTCAATACCCGCAACATGATCGCCGCCGCGTACGCCTCCACCGCCGACCCCGTCGAGCGGCTCGCCACCATCCAGTTCGAGTTCACGCGGTGGCACGCGGTCCACAGCAAGCGCGCCCGGGTGGTCCAGTACGAGATCTCTGCGCTCACGCCTGAGCACCGCAAGGAGGTCGCGGGCTACCGGCGCGACATCGAGCGCGTCTACCGCGACGCGATCGGCGAGGGCGTCGACAAGGGCGTCTTCGAGGTCAGCGATGTCCCTGGCACCGCGCTCGCCCTCATCTCCATGGCGATCGACCTCGTCCGCTGGTATCAGCCGGGTGGGCCTCGTACGCCCGAGGCTGTCGGCAACCTGTATGCCGACCTGGCGCTCCGAGCCGTGGGGGCCGTGCACCGCTGAGCACAGCAAGACGGCCGCCCCGGAGCCGTGGGCTCCAGGACGGCCGTCGTCGTCATCGACGTCCTCGGGACGTCGGTGTCGCGTGCTACTGGGCGAGGACGGCCTCGCCGGTGATGATGATGCTGATCTTGTCGCCGATCATGACCTTGTCACCCTCGAGCGGGATGTTGAAGTCGATGCCGAAGTCCTTGCGGCTGATCGTCGTGGTGGCCTCGATGCCCACGCGCGTCCCGCCCCACGGGTCCTGACCCTCGCCGAGGAAGTCGACGGCCAGCTCGACCGGGCGAGTGACGTCCTTGATCGTGAGGTCGCCACGCAGGACGAACTCGGTGTCGGACTTCTCGACGACGCCGGTCGACGTGAAGGTCATCGTCGGGTGGGTCTCCACCGAGAAGAAGTCGGACGAGCGCAGGTGGGCGTCACGATCAGGCGTGCCGGTGTTGATCGAGACGAGGTCGATCGTGGCGGTGGCGGTCGAGTCGGTGATCACGGGGGCGGTGGTGATGCTGCCCTCGAACCGCTCGAACTTGCCGCGAACCTTGCTCATGAGGTGGCGGACGGTGAAGCCGATCTCCGTGTGGGTCGGGTCGAACGTCCAGGTGCCTGTGGTGATCTGTGCCATGGGTTGCATCCTCTTCGGGCGGGTTGTGCTCGTCGGTCTGGTCTGGCGCTGGCGATCCGCTAGGTTCCTGCGGTTTCAACCAACTGCCGTCACGATAGCACAACTGATTTAAGATCCAACTATTCCCGCGCTACACTTCTCGCATGACCTCGACCACGCAGGCTTCCCCCGAGACACGCTGGCTCGACGACGGCCAGCAGGCGATCTGGCGGTCGTTCCTGGGCGGCTCGACGGTCTTCTTTGACCAGCTCGACCGCGACCTGAGGCGCGAGCACGACCTCTCGATGCCCGAGTACGAGATCCTCGTCCGCCTGTCCGAGGCCGACGACTGGACGCTGCGGATGGCCCAGCTCGCCGACCAGGTCTCCCACTCTCGCAGCCGGGTCACCCACACCGTCGCGCGCCTCGAGCGCGCAGGGCTGGTCGTGCGCCGCTCGTGCGTCTCGGACGGCCGCGGGGTCAACGCGCAGCTCACCGAGGCCGGCATGGAGCGGCTGCGCGAGGCAGCCCACACCCACGTCGGCGGCGTACGCCGATATCTGTTGGACAACGCCACCGACGAGGAGTTCGAGGTGATCGGTCGGGTTTTCGAGCGCATCCGCAACGACCTCGGCGGCGCGCGCTTCTGACCGACCCTCGGTGGATCAGTCGCGGGTGAGGCGCCGATAGGTCAGCGCGTGCGGCCGTGCAGCCTCGGGGCCGAGTCGCTCGACCTTGTTGGCCTCGTAGTCGGCGAAGTTGCCCTCGTACCAGTACCAGCGGGCTTGGTTCTCGGCGTCGCCCTCCCAGGCCAGCGTGTGGGTGGCGACCCGGTCGAGGAACCACCGGTCGTGGGAGACGACCACGGCACAGCCGGGGAAGTCGAGCAGCGCGTCCTCGAGCGACTGAAGCGTCTCGACGTCCAGGTCGTTGGTCGGCTCGTCCAGCAGCAGCAGGTTGCCGCCCATCTTGAGCGTCAGCGCCAGGTTGAGGCGGTTGCGCTCACCGCCGGAGAGGATGCCGGCACGCTTCTGCTGATCGGGCCCCTTGAATCCGAACGACGCGACGTAGGCGCGGCTCGGCATCTCGAAGTTGGCCACCTTGATGTGGTCGAGGCCGTCGGACACGACCTCCCACACGTTCTTGGAGGGGTCGATGCCCGACCGGGACTGGTCGACGTAGGAGATCTTGACCGTGGTGCCCACAGTGAGGTCGCCGGAGTCAGGCTGCTGCTCACCGGTGATCATCTTGAACAGCGTCGTCTTGCCGACGCCGTTGGGACCGACCACGCCGACGATGCCGGCACGCGGGAGCGAGAAGCTGAGGTTGTCGATCAGCGTCCGCTCGCCGAACGACTTCTTGAGGTCGCGGACGTCGAGGACCACGTCGCCCAGGCGGGGGCCCGGCGGGATGTTGATCTCGGAGAGGTCCACCGCTCGGCTGCGCTCGGCCTCGGCGGCGAGCTCCTCGTACCGGGCCAGACGCGACTTGCTCTTGGCCTGGCGGGCCTTCGGGTTCGAGCGGACCCACTCGAGCTCACGCTCGAGGATCTTCTGCCGCTTGGCGTCCTTCTTGCCCTCGACGACCAGCCGCTGCTGCTTCGTGTCGAGGTAGGTCGAGTAGTTGCCCTCGTACGGGTGGGTCTTGCCGCGGTCGAGCTCCAGGATCCACTGCGCCACGTTGTCGAGGAAGTAGCGGTCGTGGGTCACGGCCAGGACGGCGCCTGGGTACTTGGCGAGGTGCTGCTCGAGCCAGAGCACGCTCTCGGCGTCCAGGTGGTTGGTGGGCT
Source organism: Mumia sp. (assembly GCF_028803055.1). NCBI lineage: Bacteria > Bacillati > Actinomycetota > Actinomycetes > Propionibacteriales > Nocardioidaceae > Mumia > Mumia sp. The sequence goes on along the minus strand of NZ_JARBCJ010000064.1, from coordinate 9,692 downwards.
CGTCGAGGAGGAGCAGGTCAGGCTGCTGGAGCAGGAGCTTGCACAGCGCGACACGCCGCCGCTCTCCACCCGACAGCTTGTCGACGAGGGCGTCCGGCGGCGGGCACCGCAGCGCGTCCATGGCCTGCTCGAGACGCGAGTCCAGGTCCCACGCGTTGGCGTGGTCGAGGGCGGTCTGGAGGTCGCCCATCTCCGCGAGAAGGGAGTCGAAGTCGGCGTCGGGGCTCGAGAGCTCCTCGCTGATCGCGTTGAAGCGGTCGAGCTTGCCCTTGATGTCGGCGACGGCCTCCTCGACGTTCTGGAGGACGGTCGCGCCGTCGGTGAGAGGCGGCTCCTGGAGGAGGATGCCGACGTTGGCCCCGGGATCGAGGTGGGCGTCGCCGTTGCTCGGCTGCTCCATGCCGGCCATCAGCTTGAGCAGGGTCGACTTGCCGGTGCCGTTAGGCCCGACGACACCGATCTTGGCCCCGTGGAGGAAGGAGAGCGTCACGTCGTCGAGGACGACCTTGTCGCCGAGCGACTTGCGGACGTTGCGCAGGGTGAAGACGTAGTCAGACATGATGGGTCAAGGGTAGGCGCTCCCCCGGCCGCCGCGTGAATCGGACCGTCGAGCGGCCTGCGGCCGCGACGGCCGGGACGGAAGCCGGGCGTCAGACAGCCACCGGCTCGCCCCGCGGAGCGGCCCCGTCGACGACGTGCGTGCTCTCGAACGCCGCGACCGCCTGACCCTCGCCGCCTGCGGGCTCGGGTGTCGCCGCGGGCTCGTTGCGGTGGAACTCGGTCGTCCCACGGTTGAGGTCGTGGCAGACCGCCGTCGCCTCGAGGACGTCGCGGCGGTGCTGCTCTCCGGTCTCCCGGTCTTGCCAGGAGTGGGTCCGGAGCCTGCCGATCACGACGATCGGGTCACCGAGGGCGAGGGAGGCAGCGGCGTTCTGGGCGAGAGCGCGGGTGGCCTTGACCGTGATCCACACGGTCTCGAGGTCGCGCCACCCGCCCTGCTGGCGGTCGTAGTAGCGAGGCGTGGATCCGACCCGGAACATCGCCCAGGCGAAGCCGTTGCTCTCCCTGAGATCCACCGGCGTGCCGAGGTTGCCGTAGACGGTCATCTGGTTGTCGCTCATGTGCTGCTCCAATCATCGGGGACATCCCGATGGTGGGGCCCGCCAGAGCGCGGCGGCAGCACGCCGCCGCCGGCTGTGGACGGCGGCGCGCTGTGCGCGACGTCAGATGCGGCGGCCCAGGGCCGTCGCGATGCCGCGGCGAACCTGGTCGTACGCGGCGAGCTCGTTGTCGACGGGCGCGAGGACCCGCTCGCTCGCGACGTCGACGATCGTCGCTCGGAGCGCCTCGTCGATCTCCTGCGCCCGGCGACTCGCTGAGGACTTCGCTGCCACCGTCGCGACCATCGCGAGCACCAGACCGATCACCAGCCCTCCGACCGAGAGGTAGACGGGCAGCCAGACTCCGCCGATCATCGGCGCCGCTGCGTCGCCGGTCACCTCCGCGCCGACCAGCGCGAGCAACCAGAGCAGACCCGCCACCGTCACCGCGAGCGCCGTCCACTGGACCGTCTTGACGACCGACCACCAGGTCGGCGCGCGGTCGAGACCCAGCCCGGTGCGGGACATCGCGTGGTCCAGCACGTCGGCCAGGTCGCGGTTCGGGACGACGACGGCGCGGCGTACGGACTGCACCCACGGCGGGGTCAGGCCGATCGTGGCCTTCTCGGCGACGTCGCGGACAGCCACGTCGACCGCCGGCCGCTGCACCCTCGCGCTCACGTCATCGAACTCGAGCGACCGCAGGGCCCCGCCCTCGGCGGCCGAGGGCCGCTTCGAGCGGCCGACGAACCGCAGCGGCGGCCACGTCGTCGCCGTGACCGCACGCGAGACGAGTGCCTTCTCGGCCGAGTCCGCGACCGCCGACACGCCCGCTGCCTCGGCGAGGGTCGCCACCAGCTGGTCGCGGTCGGAGTCGGTCAACCCGATCGCCGGCACGTCTCCGCTCATCTGCTCGAACGCCTTGGCGATGTGCTCGACGTCGGCACCGGTCCGCATCCCGGCGGCCTGCTTGTCCCGGATCTTGCGGACCAGCGCGCGCTTGAAGTCGTCCACGCCGTCGCCCCGCAGGGCGGACACCGCGATGAGCGGGACCCCCGCCAACCCGTCGTCGGCCAGGAGCCGGCGGACGTCCTGCAACGTCCCGTCCCACTTCTCGGGTGGCAGCCTGTCGATCTGGTTGAGCACGACCATGGTCACGCCGGCGTGGCGGGCCAACGGGCGGAGGTAGCGGTCGTGGATCGCCGCGTCGGCGTACTTCTGGGGATCGAGGACCCACACCAGGACGTCGGCGTACTGCACGAGCCGATCGACCTCGAGGTGGTGGCTCACCTCGGTCGAGTCGTGGTCGGGCAGGTCGAGGAGCACCAGCCCGTCGAGGTTCGTGTCGTCGGGGACGGTCCCGAGCGGGCTGGTCAGCGACATCTGCTGGCGCTCGGGGATGCCCATCCACTCGAGCAGGTCACGGGACCCGCTCTCGCCCCAGGCGACTGCCATCGCCCAGGAGGTGGTCGGGCGGCGCACGCCGACGGCCGACAGCTCGATGCCGGCCACCGCGTTGAACAGCGACGACTTGCCGGAGCCGGTGGCACCGGCGAGTGCGACGACCGTACGGTCGCTGGCCAGGCGCAGGCGGTCCGCGGCGCGACGGACGACGGTGGCGCCCTCGTTCACCAGGCCAGGGTCGAGCCGGCCGGAGGCGGCATCCACGGCGGCGGCGAGGCCGTCGACGCGCGCGGCGACGTCACCGCCATTCGTGCTGAACAGCGGTGCGGGTGGGGTGTCGTTCACGTCAGTCCCAGTCCTCGGGGATCAGGTCGGTGTGGCGTGCATCCTCGGCGGCCCGAGCAGCGGCTCGAATGCTATCGGCTGCCGAGGGTGCTGCGGCAGCCCGTGCGAGCACGTCGTAAAAACGCTGGCGTTCGTCTCGCAGAACGGTCGCGGCTCGCCGGAGAAGGTCTTCTTTGGCGAGGTCGAGCAGCTGTCGCGCCGTCGTCTCCCCGAAGACGTCGATGAGCAGCTCACGGGCCGTCGAGGCCCCGGTGGCGATCTCCTCGTCGCGGGGTGCGAGCTCGTTGATGACGCAGACGCCGAGCGTGACCGCGGAGCCGGTCGTGCCGAGGGCGAGGAAGCGGGACGTCATCCGGCGTTCGGAGCCCTCCGCGCGCACGATCTCGGTGCAGGCCTCGATCCAGTCGGCGGCGATCCGCTCGGCTCGCGGACGCAGCATGCGGTTGGCACGCTCCAGGTCGCGGCCGGCGTTGCGCAGGAGGATGGCGCCGGCAGGCACCTGCTCCCACAGCTGGTACGCCGCGTGGGCGCCGGCCTCGGCCTGCTCGAGCAGCAGCAGCTCGACGTTGTGGGACAAGCTCTCCTGCACCTCGTTGACGCGCGCTCGACGGCCGCGGACGCTGTCCACGATGCGGTCGCGCAGTCGCCCGATCTTGTCCTCGTTGCCGCGCAGCAGGTCGCCGGAGCCGGCGAAGTCGCGCCAGCGCGCGGCCAGCTCGCCGCGCATCAGCGTGCCGTCGGAGAGGCTCTTGGCGAACGCGGCCTCAGCGCCGTTGTAAGCGCGGTCCACGTCCTCGACGAGCCCGGTGAGCACCGTGCCCTGCTCGGCGACGGCGTCGGCGACGTCGAAGGCCCCGAAGACGATCTTGCGCACCGCGCCGTCGAGGGTCTGGGTCACGATCGACGCACGCACCTCAGGGTCGCCCGCCAGGTCGTGGAGCCAGTTGAGGATCGGGGCGACCGCGCTCGGCGGCAGAAGTCCGTCGTCGTCGACCTCGGCCTCCAGGACCGTGAACAAGGGCGAGTCCTTCAGGCCACGTGCGGTGAGCATGCGGGCCAGGTGGCCGCGGACCTCGCCCATCGACTGGTCGGGCGTACGGTCCAGCACGATCGCGACGGCGGCACTGCGCTCGGCGGCCTCGCGCAGGTAGTCCCACGGGACCTGGTCGGCGTACCGTGCGGCCGAGGTGACGAACAGCCAGAGATCTGCCGCGGCGAGCAGCTCGCTCGCGAGCCGACGGTTCTCGGCCTCGACGGAGTCGACGTCAGGGGCGTCGAGGAGCGCGAGGCCCTTGGGGACGGTGTGCGCGGGCACCAGCGTCAGCGCCCGGGTGTCGTGCGACTGGGTGGTCGCACGCGCCAGGTCGGGCAGGATGCGGTCGGGCTGGAACCACTCGGCGTCGGCGGGGTTGTGCACCAGCACCGCTGACCGCGTCGTGGGCCGCAGGACCCCCGAGGCGGTGACCCGGCGGCCGACGAGCGAGTTGACCAGCGTGGACTTGCCTGCGCCCGTCGACCCGCCGACCACCGTCAGCAAGGGCGCGTCGAGCTGCACCAGGCGAGGCAGCACGTAGTCGTCGAGCTGTGACAGCAGTCGGCGCTGCGCCTCGCGCCCGTCGGACGCCCCCGCGATCTCCAGCCCGAGAGCAGCACCGCTCAGCTCGGCGCGCAGCTTGAGCAGCGCAGCGAGCAGGGTGGCGGTAGAACCGTCCCTCGACACTCGGACCTCCGGGAGAGTGGGTGTGCTTGCCCCGGCCTCAGCGTAGTGGAGAGCACCACGCTTGACGCACCGGTGACCGGGGACGAGCCCGTCAGGTGGTCGCGGTCACTCTCGACGATGCGGCTCGGGGCTGTCAGGCCCCGGCGCGTTCGGGGGTACGTCGGCCGGTCGCGGCTGCGGCCGAGGGGCGTACGGGGTGTTCATCCCGTAGTGCGGCGCAGCAGGCCCAGGCGGGACGGACGGCGCCCGACCGTAGGGAGGGACCGCGTACGGGCCGGGACCGTGGGTCTGGCCGTAGCCCTGCCCGTACGGGCCGACCGGGGGCGAGGCGAAGCGCAGCGGCGGCGGGAGGACGACGTACGGCCGGAGGATCCGCATCTCGGCGAGGAAGGCGTCGACGCGCTCCACGGCGTGCGGCTTGGGCATCCGGTCGATCACTCCCGCGTACAGGAACGCCATCGTGATCGCGTCGCGCTGGTAGCGCCGCGTCGCCTTGGCCGAGATCCGGCCACCGTGCGTCCGTGCGTGCTTGACCGCCTTGCGCCGGTAGGAGAGGGAAGCGATGAACGGGATCTCGTCTGCGACGAGCCATCCTCGGCGCGCGATGTCGGTCAGCGCACGCGTCAGGTAGCGGCCCTGGTTGCGTCGCGCGACGGCGGCGAGGACCACGGTGGCCGCGAGCAGGAGACCGGTGAAGGCGTACGCGATGAGGAAACCGCCGCCCCCCAGATAGCTCACGCCGCCGTTCCAGATGCCGTGCAGCAGGACGCTCCCGAGCAGACCCGCGGACCACAGGAGTGCGCGCTTGAGGCGGGAACGCTGACTCACGGCGAGACCGACCGCGATGCCGAAGGCGGCGGTGAACATCGGGTGCGCGAACGGGCTCATGATGCCGCGGAGGACGAAGGTCACGGTCGTGGCGCCGGCCCCCTCGATGCCTGTCTCGTCGATGCCGACGTACGCGCCGGCGTAGTAGCCGATGTTCTCGACGAAGGCGAAGCCCAGCCCGACGAGCCCGGCGAAGACCAGCCCGTCGATGACCCCGTCGATCACGCGTCGCATCCGCAGGAAGGTCAGCACGAGGAAGAGGCACTTGGCCGGTTCCTCGGTCACCGGTGCGATGAAGGTCGCGAGCACCGGGTCGGAGAGGTCGAACGTCTCGGAGACGAAGATCTGCGCCGCGAGCGCGATCGCGACGGCCACGACTCCACCCCAGACCACCGCGGCCAGCTTGTAGTGCCACGGCTCCGGCTCGTAGCGGTCGAGCCAGAAGAAGCAGCCGAGCAGAGCGGGCAGAGGGAGAAGCGCGTACAGCAGGCTCAGCCCGCTCCCGGCCGCGTCGCCGCTCCCGACGGCGAAGAAGCCGGCGCCCACCACACCGATCACCGCGGTGATGAGCATGAGCACGACCAGCAGCGTGTGCCCCCGCTGCCACATGGGGTCGCGCAGCCGAGGAAGCGGCCCTGGCGGGACCGGCGACGAAGGGGGCTGCGGCAGACGCGCCGCAAACGGCGGGGACACAGGGAGAACCCTAGCGGCGAGCGCCGAGAGCGACGTCGCCGCTAGGGTTGGTTCCCGTGAGCGCCCGTAGCTCAGCTGGACAGAGCAGCGGCCTTCTAATCCGCCGGTCGCAGGTTCGAATCCTGCCGGGCGCGCTCAGCTCTCCAGAGCAGCGTCGAGCTCGATCTCCGGGACGGAGGCGAGCGCCTTGCTCACCGGGCAGTCCTTCTTGGTCTGCTCGGCGACCTCGGTGAACTGCTCGGCCGTCAGGCCGTCGACCTTCGCACGGACGGTCAGCGTGATCGTGGAGATGAGCAGCCCACCACCCTCACGGTCGGGACGGACGGTGACGTCGGCCCGCACCGTAGAGGACTGCGGCGTGCCTCCGGCCTTCGCGATCCCGCCCGACAGCGCCATCGCGTAGCAGGCCGCGTGCGCCGCCGCGAGGAGCTCCTCCGGGCTGGTCACCCCCTCGGCCTCGTCGGCGATCCGCCGCGGGAACGAGACCTCGTACGATCCGGCTCCGGAGGTGTCGAGGTTGACCCGTCCTGATCCGTCCTGCAGCCCGCCGGTCCACTGTGTCGTCGCGGTGCGTGTGGCCATGGTGTCGCTCCCGTCGTTCGTCGGTGGTGTTCCTGCCCCACCGTAGAGACGCGACGCCCCGCACGCACAAGGCGTACGGGGCGTCGATCGCGATCGCTCGACCTGCGGGCGTCAGCCTGCCTTCGCGGCGGTCACCGCCGCCTCGAGGTCTGCGGGCGTCGGGATGTTGCCGCCGGAGCCGGTCACCGCGGTGCCGTCGACCCACACCGTCGGGGTCCCGGACACCTGCTGCCCCTCGGAGTCCTTGGAGGCGAACGCCTCGTCGGTGACCTCGCTCGTGCTGCCCGGCGGGTTGCCGGCCCACTCACGGAACGGACGACCCTTGATGCAGTCGGTCGCTGCCCCGGCGCCGACCTGGTCGGCCCACTCGACGAGCTGGTCCTCGTCGACGTCGGTGCTGGTCTCGTCGGGCTGGTTCTGATAGACGGTGCGCGTGTAGTCGACCCAGCCCTTGGCGCCGGCCTCCTCGAACACGCACATCGACGCCGCCAGCGCGGCGCCGGAGAACTCGTTGAGGAACGCGACCGGGCGGTACTCGACCTCGATCGCCCCGGCGGCGACCTGCTCGTCGATCCAGCCACCCGAGGTCTCCTCGAAGGCCTTGCAGACCGGGCACTGGAGGTCCTCGAAGATGGTCAGCTTGACCGGGTCCGGCTGGGCGGTGCCGCCCAGGTCCTCGGCGGTGACCAGCACGCCACCGTCCTTGGTGAGCCCCTTGGGAGTGCGGACCTCGTCACCGGCGGAGTCGTCCATCACCGACTTCACGGCGAAGCCCGCACCGGCGATGACGATGAGCACCGCGGCGACGACCGCCGCCGTGATGAGGGTGCGGCGACGCTTGTCCTGCCGCTCCTTCTCCTTGCGCATCTGCTCAGCGCGTTCACGACGGCTTCGCGAGCTCTCGGCTGCCATGGGTCACCTCGCCTTCGCGGCCGCGACGGCCTTCTGGATGTCGGCGAGCCCGGGGACGGTCGGCTTGCCGTCGGAGCCCTCGGGTCCGTTGACCGTGGCGCCGTCCACCCACACCGTCGGCGTGCCGGAGAGCTTCTCGCCCTCGGAGTCGGGCTGGTCGAACGACGCCTTGGTCGCCGGGTCGGTCCAGTCGCGGAAGGGACGACCCTTGATGCAGGTCGCTGCTCCGGGCGCTCCGGCCTGCTCGGCCATGTCGACGTAGTCCTTCTCGTCCAGGCCCGAGCCCTCCGTGGGCTGGCTGGCGAAGGCGAGCTTCGCGAAGTCGCGGTAGGCCTTGGACCCGCCCTCCTCGAAGACGCACATCGCGGCGCCCATCGTGTCGTGGGAGAAGTCGGACAGGAACGCCACCGGACGGAACTCCACGTCGATCGCACCTGCCGCGACCTGCTCGTCGATCCAGTCGCCGGTCTCGTCCTCGAAGGTCTTGCAGTGCGGGCACGCGAAGTCCTCGAACACCGTCACCTTGACCGGGTCGGAGGCGGCGGAGCCGCCGAGGTCGGTGGCGGTCAGCACCACGCCACCGTCGTCGGTCAGGCCGCCGGGAGCACGCGTGGGCTCGTCGGCGGAGTTGTCGACCGCCGACTTCACGGCGAAGCCTGCTCCACCGATCACGACCAGCACGACCGCGACGATCGCGGCGGTGATGAGGGTGCGGCGACGCTTGTCCTTCCGCTCTCGCTCCATGCGCATCTGCTCCGCGCGCTCACGCCGCGCGCGCTTGTCATCCCTGCTGGCCACCTGGCTCAACCATCCTTCGCCTACGGACACGTGTCCCCCGTCCAACGCGCGGCACAGCGTCGCACGTTCCCAGGGACAGCTACCAGGCTACCGGTCGGTGTCCGCCCTTCCCGCTAGGGTTGATCGTCGTGGACACGCTTGTATGGATCGACTGCGAGATGACCGGGCTCGACCTCGAGCGCGACGCGCTCATCGAGGTGGCCGCGATCGTCACCGACTTCGAGCTCAACCCGATCGCCGACGGCATCGACGTGGTGATCAAGCCGCCACGTGAAGCCCTCGACCAGATGAACGAGGTCGTCACGCAGATGCACACCGCGTCGGGCCTCCTGACCGAGCTCGATGCTGGTCTGCCGCTCGCCGACGCCGAGCAGGTCGTCCTCGACTACATCAAGCAGCACGTCCCCGAGGCCGGCAAGGCGCCGCTCGCAGGCAACTCGATCGGCACCGACCGCGCGTTCCTCCTGCGCGACATGCCCGAGCTCGAGGGCTACCTGCACTACCGGGTCGTCGACGTCTCCTCCATCAAGGAGCTCTCGCGCCGCTGGTATCCGCGCACCTACTTCAACAGCCCGGCCAAGACCGGCAACCACCGGGCGCTGGCCGACATCCTCGAGAGCATCGAGGAGCTGCGCTACTACCGCGCCGCCGTCTTCGTCCCCGAGCCCGGGCCGGACAGCGAGACCGCCAAGGCGCTCGCCGCAGAGCACTCCGGATCGCTCCGCGCGACGGTTCCGGCGGCGCCCGAGACAGACGCCGCGGTGGAGCAGGTGGACCCGACCCGGATTTCGGACGACGAAGGCTGACCCGCTACACTCGTCTGGCCGCACTCGGTACGAGCCGGGTCGCGCGCGGTGGGTGTAGCTCAGTTGGTAGAGCACCGGCTTGTGGTGCCGGTGGTCGCGGGTTCAAGTCCCGTCATCCACCCCGATGAGGCCCGGTCAGGACGATGTCCCGACCGGGCTTCTCCCGTTCCTGGGAAGCCTTGCCCCTCGTCGGGCGTTGACCCCGACGTCGACGCGTCCACGTCGGCGCAGTCGAGGAGGAGGTCGCGGTGCACGGCGAGTACAAGGTCCCCGGAGGCAAGCTGGTGGTCGTCGACCTCGAGGTGGTCGACGGCCGGCTCAAGGACGTCCGGCTGTCGGGCGACTTCTTCCTCGAGCCCGACGACGGGCTCGACCGGATCACCGACGCGCTCGAGGGTCAGCCGGCCGACGCCTCGGTGGGGTCGTACGCGAGCGCCGTCGAGGACGCGCTCGAGGACGCCACGATGATCGGCTTCGACCCGCGCTCCGTCGGCTTCGCGGTGG
>NZ_JARBCJ010000063.1:0-16088 GCF_028803055.1 Mumia sp. | reverse complement strand
GGGGGCATCGGCGTGTCGGTGGCCACGGGCGGTCGTTGGTCATGGGGCTCCCCTCGGGCCGGACCAGGAGGGCCGACGGAAACGAAGGTATGCCTTCCACCGCCCACGTGCGTCCGTCATGCACCGGACAGATCAGATGGAGCGTGGCCTCGAGTCACGGTGGAACCGGTCAGATGATCGTCTATCCTATATTTTCCGATTGAGCGGTGGCAGGAGAAGACATGAGGGTAGGCGTGGTGCTCGGCACCGGACACGGCGAGAAGGGCACGACCGGCATGGTGGTCGACGCCCTGATCGTGCGGATGCGCGAGCGCGTCGAGATCGAGGTCGACGTCATCTGCACCGACGATCTCGTACTCGGACCGAGCTGTCCCGCGTGCCTCGCCTGCATGACCGCGGGCGAACAGGCGTGCCCGAACGCCGACAACGCCTCGCCGGCCCGGGAGCTGATGGATGCTGCGGACCTCGTCATCTTCGCGACCGCGGTCCACAGCTTCACGCTCTCCGCGACCATGAAGCGGTTCGTCGACCACTTCGCCTACCTGATCCACCGCCCACGCTACTTCGGGACCCCGGCCATCCTCGTCTCGACCGCCGCGGGCGCCGGTCACGATGCCGCTCTCGGCTACCTGACGACCGCCATCCGCCGGTGGGGGTTCCACACGGTGGGCCAGCTCGGCGTGAACGGTCCGGGCCTCGCCAAGGCGCCGTACCGCGCAAAGGTGGACCGCGCGCTCGACGAGCTCGCGGCGACCGCCGTACGGGCCGTGCACGACGGCGGGGAGCCCGCACCGACGACCTCCGACCTGATCGGCTTCCGCGTCGCCCGCCTGCTGGTCGAGTCCGGCCGCAGCGACGGCCCGGTCGACGCGGCGTACTGGGACGAGCGCGGCTGGTTCGAGGCGGACTGGTTCACGGGCGCCAAGGTCGGGCGAGTCCGCAACGCCGTCGCGGCGCTCGTCGAGCGACGCATCCGCACCGGCATCGAGAACGGCTCTGCCAAGCCGTACACGGGTTGACAGAGCGGCCCACGACGCCGTGACGGCTGACCGCCTGCCGCGTAACGTGACGGGAGACGTCCGCCGCCCGCGAAGGAGATCGTCCGTGTCGAAGCCACCGCTGCCCGATGAGGCCATCGCGCTCCTGCGCCGTCCGAACCCCTGCGTGATCGCCACCGTCCGCCAGGACGGGTCCCCGGTCACGACGGCCACCTGGTACCTGTGGGACGACGGCCGCATCCTCGTCAACATGGACGAGGGCCGAGTCCGGTTGAAGCATCTGCGCCGCGAGCCGCGAGTCAGCCTCACGATGCTCGCCGAGGACGGGTGGGCCACCCACGTCACGGTGATGGGCCGGGTCGTCGAGATGCACGACGACGAAGGGCTCGTCGACATCGACCGCCTGTCGACGCACTACACGGGTCGCGCGTACCCCACCAGAGACCGCCGGCGGGTCAGCGCCTGGATCGAGATCGAGCGCTGGCACGGCTGGGGCGCGCTCAAGGACAACGACCAGGCGAGCGGTTGAACAAACCCCTCGTCGTCGTCGCGACGCGGCTCCGCTAGCGTAAGCGCATGAGTGACGTCGCCGCGATCCGGCACCCCGTTCCGGCGCTGGTCCGCCTCCTCGACGTCGCAGCCAAGGGCCTGCTGGTGCTCATGCTGGCGCTGGCCCTCGCCTTCCCGCAGTTCGGCAACCTCGAGGACAAGGGTGCGGGGCTCCGGGCGATCGCCTACCCGATGCTGGCGTTCACCATCCCGGTGATCTGGCACCTCTACTGGCGTGAGCGGGCGTCCTTCCCGTGGCTCGCCGACCTCCTCGTCACCATCACGTGCTTCACCGACATCCTCGGCAACCGGATGGACCTCTACGACACGATCGTGTGGTTCGACGACTGGATGCACTTCATGAACACCGGTCTGCTGGCAGGGGCCGTGATCCTGCTGACTCTCCCTCGTACGGCGACCCTGGGCATGACCCTCGAACGCGCGCTCGCCTTCGGGGTGACTGCCGCGGTGGTCTGGGAGCTGGCGGAGTACTTCGCGTTCATCAGCAAGTCTGCGGAGCGCCACAGCGCCTACTCGGACACGCTCGGTGACCTCACCCTCGGCACGCTGGGCGCGCTCGTCGCCGCGGCCGCCATCCACGCCGCGTGGCGCAGGGGCAGGCTGCACAAGGCGGCGCCGCAGCTCGAGGGCAAGATCGTCACTCCTGAGCTGGGCGCTCCGTCGGCTCCAGGACCCCGCCAGTCGTCGCTCTGACGACGCGTCACGCCGAAGTCTTGTGGGTACGATCCCAATCAGGGGCCCACGATGACACACCACCACACCGATCTCGCTGACCTCGACCCGTCGACGACCACAGTCACCGTTCTGGGCACGGGCATCATGGGGACGGCGATCGCCCGTCGGCTGCGGCACGCTGGGTTCCAGGTGACTGTCTGGAACCGGACGATCGAGCACGCCCGTCCACTCGCGGACGACGGGATCGGTGTAGAGCCGTCCCTCGACCGCGCCGTGGAGCGCGCCGCCGTCGTCCTCACCATGCTCGTCGACGCGGCTGCCGTCCTGGATGTCGCCGACGGCTGGTTGCCGTACGCGCCTGAGGACGCTGTCTGGATCCAGAGCGGAACCATCGGCATCGAGGGCACCGAACGCGCGCACGCGCTAGCCGAGGACCACGGCCTGCGCTTCGTCGACGCACCCGTCCTCGGCACCAAAGGCCCGGCTGAGGACGGGCGGCTCACCATCCTCGCGTCTGGTCCGGACGAGCTCGTATCCGCTCTCTCCCCCGTGTTCCAGGCGTACGGCGCCAAGACCGTCCGAGCCGGCACCCGCGCCGGTGCCGGAACGGGACTGAAGCTGGCGTGCAACACCTGGCTCGCGTGCCTCACCGCGGGGACGGCGCAGGCGATGAAGGTCGCCGACGTGCTCGGCCTGCACCCGCGTCTGTTCCTCGAGGCGATCGGCGGCTCGACCTCGGACAGTCCGTACGCCCAGTCGAAGGGTAGGGAGATCCTCGCCGGCGACTATGATCCCCAGTTCGCCACGAACGGCCTCCTCAAAGACCTACGACTCGCACAATCGGCCGTCGCCGGACAGCTCAACGAAACTCTCCTCACGACACTGACCGCGCTGTTCGACGAGACGGTGGAGCTCGGTCGAGGTGACGAGGACGTGGCGTCGGTGGCGTACGCGTTCGCTCCGGCGCTCTACCACTAGTGCGCCTCGGCGGTCTGGCGAGGCGTCGAGCAGCCGCTCCGCGGGGTCGCCATGTCTGTACCATCCGGTTCATGGCCAGTCCACGTCCGCGCGAGGAGCTCCTCGAGAAGGCGATCGCCGTCTTCGTGGCCCGCGGGGTCGGTGGCACCAGCCTGCGCACCCTCGCCGCAGAGATGGGCACCAGCCATCGAATGCTGATCTACCACTTCGGGTCCCGCGAGGATCTGCTCGCTGCGGTCGTCTCGCACCTCTGGCACAGCCAGCAGGCCGTGCTCGACGCGCTCACTGGTGCGGACCCCGCCGACCCACGTGGCAACGCCTGGCGGATGTGGGAGGTGATGGCCGCGGGCAGCGCCATCACGCCCCTCGTGTTCGAGCTGTCCGCACCCGCGATGAAGGACGCGGCGTGGACACAGTCCTTCCGTGAGGGCACGGCCGCCTGGGTGCGCCAGATCAGCGCTCACCTGGTCGCCTACGGCGAGTCCCCTGAGCGGGCAGAGGAGCTGGCGCGGGCCGGCATCGCGGTGGTGCGTGGAGCCCTCTGGGAGCTGGCGATCACCGGGGACCGGGCCGCCGCAGACCTCGCCGTGCGCACCGTGTTGGACGAGACGTGGCCAGGGCGGTGACTGCGCGCGACGATCGACACTCAGCGACCGACGGTCACCTCGGCGGTGACGAAGCGACCAAGCTCGGCGGCCAGCGCATCGGGCTGGTCGACGGGCACCAGCGTGTAGGAGTCGTCGACCTCCACCAGGCGCCCGTGATCGAACAACGCGGCCAAGCGGTGGCCGTGCTCCCGAGGCATCAGCTTGTCCTCCACGGCCCAGACCACCAGCACTGGCCCGTCGAAGGACCGAAGCCGTTGCGTCAGTCCGACGAGCTCGGCGCTCGACGGTGTGGACAGCGCGAACGCCCGCAGATCGCGACGCACGCCAGCGTCGAGCCGTGCGGGCGCGAACCAGCGGTCCATCACCGCATCCGGCACCGGCTGCTTGCTCATCCACCCCCAGGCGCCCGGAGCCCGGCGGAACCAACCGGTGCGGTGGAGCTGCATCGAGAGCCAGAGCAGACCGGGCACGCGGGCAGCGGTGGTGACCGCCTTGCCCGGTCGACCCGGCGGGAAGTTGTCGAACGCCTCGCAGGCGACGAGCGCGGCTCCGGCGATCCGCTCGTTCGGGCCATCGGCCAGGAGGAACTGGGCACCCCCCCAGTCGTTGAGCACCAGCGTCACCTGGTGCAGGTCCAGAGCCTCGAGCAGCTCCCCCACCATCGCCGCCACGCCCCGGTGAGTGACCAGATCTGTCCTCTCCATCGGACGCCGATGGCTCCCCAACGGGAGCGTCGGAGCGATACAGCGGAAGCCAGGTCCCAACGCCGCGACGACGTCGTCCCAGATGCCGCCGTCCATGGTGACCCCGTGCAGGAGCACGAGGACCGGCCCGCCACCGCCGGAGTCGGAGTAGTCGATCTCACCGGCCGAGAGTCGAAGGGTAGGCATGAAGTGCTCCTCACTGGATGTACCACCTGGTACATCGCAGTACAGCACCGGGACTGCTCCACGTCCAGGGATTTAGCAGCCGGGGCCGGCGGTCTCCGCAACCGTCGGCCCCGTCGTCGTTCGTTCTAGCGAGTCACGGCGGCCCTCTCGATGAGGTGGGCGACCTTGTGGGGCACCTCGAGCATGGAGAGGTGGTCGGCCTTGGCCTTCACCACGACACCTCCAGCCCGGTCGGCCATGGCCAGCTGTTGAGCGGGAGGGATCACCTTGTCGGTCGTGCCGACGAAGAAGTAGCTCGTGATCGTCTTCCACGCCGGCGCCCCCGAGCGCGCCTTCAGGGCACTCTCGGTCGTGATCGGCCGCTGACCGGCGGCGAGAACGGCTGCCCGGTCGCGCGACAGGCCGGCAGCGAAGATCTCGCGGAAGCGGGCCGGCTTGACGTACGCGTCGTAGTCGTCGACTCCGGCGCCGGGGAACTGGACGAAGTCGAACACGGTGCCGAGGTCCGCCGGAGGCACGTTCAGGAGAGATCCGGGCTTGGCACCCGTCAGCTCATAGGCGCTCTCTCCCTCGTCCGGGGCGAACGCGTTCACGTACACCAGCGCCTTGACCCGCGGCGTCTCTGTCGCAGCGTTCGTGATGACGCTGCCCCCGTACGAGTGACCCACCAGGACGACTGGTCCGGTGGTGTTCTGGTTGACGAACGCGGCCACGTACGCCGCGTCGGTGGCGAGGGAGCGCAGCGGGTTCGGAGCGCTCACGACCTTGTAGCCGTCTTCTTGAAGGGCAGCCGTGACGGGAGCGAAGCTCGAGGCATCCGCCCACGCGCCGTGGACGAGGACGACGGTCGGTTTGACCGGCTTCGGATGGGTCGAGGGTGCGGCGGCGGAGGTTGCAGCGGGGAGGGCGAGCCCCACCACTGCGGCCGCCGCAGCGAGGAGACCGACGACTCTGAACTTTCTGGGCGTGGCGATGGACATGATGGATTCCTTTCTTGGCGCGTCGCGCCGATGGGTGCTGACCTCGCGGACCTCAGCGTGCGAGGAAGGTCAAGAGGGCGGCGTTGAACTGCTCGGAGTGGGACACGTTGATGCCGTGCGGACCGCCGTCGATGACGACGAGCTCGCTGTCGCGTACCGCCTCCGCGGATCGGCGTCCACTGATCGAGAAGGGGACGACCTGGTCGGCATCTCCATGGACGATCAGCGTCGGGACGGCAAGCTTCTCCAGATCGGCCCGGAAGTCCGTCCGCCCGAACGCGGAGACTCCGGCCAGGGTGGCGCGGGGCGAAGCCTCGTTCGCCAGGTCGCGCCCGTACGCGCGCTGCGCCTCGCTGACGGTCAGGCCGTCGGCGTTGGAGTAGAACATCGTCAGGAAGTGGTCGACGAAGTCAGCACGGTCGGCGGCGATGCCAGCCTCGAAGTGTCCGATCGTCGCGTCGTCGAGTCCGCCGCCAGGGTTGCCTTCGGTGGCGTACAAGTACGGCGTGACAGCGCTCGCCAGGACCGCCTTGGCGACGCGGTCGGTGCCGTAGGTCCCGAGGTAGCGGGCCGCCACACCTCCACCGGCCGAGAATCCGACCAGCGTCACGTCGCTCAGGTCGAGCTGCGCCATGAGTGAGTCGAGGTCCGCTGCGGCAGTGTCGAAATCGTGCCCCTCCCAGGCCGGCGTCGACAGGCCGAAGCCACGGCGGTCGTACGTGATCGCCTGGTGCCCCGCGGCGACGAGCGGGGCGATCTGCATCTCCCAGGAGCGCCCGTTCAGGGGCCACCCATGGATGAGGACGACTGGAGCCCCCTGCCCGTGCATCTCGTAGTGGAGCTCCACGGGGGCGCCGTTCTCGTGACCCACGGTGATTCTTGCCATGTCGTCGCCTCTGACGGTGGGCGAAGAACGCGGCGCGCTCCTCGCAGTGAGTAGTTCATCGCAACTTAGTTGCGATTCACTACTCGCGCAAGTGGAAATGGACTCAGTTGCTAGAATTGACTGATGAAGCGTGAGTTCTCGACGTGGCCGTGCTCGATCGCTCGCTCGGCGGAGCTGTTCGGCGATGCGTGGACGTTGCTGATTGCGCGAGATGCGATGCAGGGCCTCACGAAGTTCGACCAGTTCCAACGGTCGCTCGGCATCGCCCGAAACACGCTGTCGGACCGCTTGGGCAAGCTCGTCGACGCGGGCGTCCTGAAGAAGGAGTTCTACCAGGACAATCCGCCGCGCTACGAGTACGTGCTGACGGAGATGGGACGTGACTTCTTCCCCGTGCTGGTGGCGATGCTGGCCTGGGGCGACCGATGGCTGGACGGCGGCGACGGCGCGCCGGTGACCCTCCACCATCATGAGCCCGACCATGCGATTGTCGGCCGGCTGGTGTGCGAGGTGTGCGGGGAGACAGTCGGACCGGATGATGTGCAGTTCTGCGTCGGTCCCGGCTATCCGGACGACTACGACGGGCCGAGGGACACCCGCGACCGACTCGCCCGTACCCCGGGTGGCAGCGGCGGACGTCCGTGGCTGCGGCAGACCGGCACCGACGGCGCCTAGCGAGCGAGAGCAACGTCACGCGCGTGGTGGGCTCTCAGGGTCAGCGGTCGCCCGCCGGACGATCTCCCCGGCATGAAAGGATCAGGCTCCCCCGAGGAGGTTGCGTGTACTGGCTCATCAAGTACGTCCTGCTGGGTCCTCTCGTGCACTGGGTCACGCGCCCGAGGCTGATCGGAAAGCTGCCCGCGGGGCCCGTCGTCTTCGCGCCGAACCATCTGAGCGAGATCGACTCACTCGTCGTGTGTGCCGCCCTCTCCCGTCGGGTGACCTTCGTCGCCAAGAGTGACTACTTTGCGCGTGGCAGTCTGCGCGGACGGCTGTACGGCACGCTGTGCCGCGTCACCGGCCAGATCCCGATCGAACGCTCGGGCGCGGGCAGCGCGGATGCTGCTCTCGAGGGGGCGCGCGGGACCTTGTGCGAGGGCGGCGTGTGGGTCATCTATCCCGAAGGCACCCGCTCGCCCGACGGTCGCCTCTACCGCGGGCGTACGGGGGCCATGCGGGTGGCGCTGTCCGTGCCCGACGCAGCCGTCGTGCCGGTCGGGCTCCGCGGCACCAGGGAGATCGACCCGCCGGGACACCGCGGCTGGCGCCGGGGCCGCACCGAGGTGCACCTCGGTGATCCGATCGACCTGAGTCCGTGGCGTCACCGAGCCGACGACCCGGAGGCGTGGCGCGAGGCCACCGATGCGTTGATGGCCGCCATCCAGAAGCTGAGCGGGCAGGAGTACGTCGACCGTCACCCGACCGCTGACGAGCTTCAGCGCCGCGACGAGACGCCTGACAGCCCGACGCCCTGACCCGCCGACGCCTGCCTGAGCCACTCTCACGACACCCTGGGAGACGGGACAAGGGATGCCAGGCACGCGGCGAGTGCGACGGCTGCGGCGAACCAGTAGCCCGAGGCGAAGGCGGCGAAGCCTGGAGTCAGGAGCGCCGCAGCCGCGACGCTCGAGATCGCGGAGACACCGGCCGCGGCTCCGAACTCGTGGAAGGTGCTGAGTGCGCCGGAGGCCACTCCCGCCTCCTCCGGTCGGACGGCGGAGAACATGCTGCCCGCCGCGGCCACGAAGGTCGCACCGATACCCAGCGCGGCCACACTGGTGGCGACGATCAGGACGGTCATCGAGAAGACCGCCGCGGCTGTGGCCAGTCCTGCGGCTGCGACGAGCAGACCCACGATCGAGACCGCGCGCACGCCCCGGCGCGGAATGATCTGCCCGGCAAGGGTCGAGCCGAGAATGGTGCCGAGAGCGACCGGCAGGAACGACAGGCCGGTCTCCAGCGCACTGAACCCATGCAGGTGCTGCAGGGCGAACGAGCCCAGGAAGAACACCGAGATCATCAGCGCCGTCGCCAGGAAGATCAACGCGAGGCCGCGCACCACCGAAGCACGGCGCAGCATGGCCGGATCGATGAGCGGCGCTGCGGCGTTGCGGATCCGCCACCCGAAGAGCGCGTATCCAGCAACGCCGGCCGCGACGGCGATCAGGGTATGAAGACTGAGCCAGCCCTGGTCCCCGGCGGCCACCAACCCGTACACCACGGCCCCGGTCGCGGCGGTGACCAGCGCGGCGCCCACGACGTCGACGCTGCCACCCGAGCCCGGCAACGGCCGCACCGATCTCACCAGGCCGACCAGCAGCACGACGCCGACAGGGATGTTGATGAGGAACACCCACGGCCAACCAGGACCAGCGGTCAGCACACCGCCGAGGAGCACCCCGATCGCCGCACCCGCTCCTCCCAGCGCCGACCACACCCCGATCGCGCGAGTCAGCTCGGCGCCGGTGAACGTTCGTACGATCACCGAGAGTGCCGCCGGAGACATCGCCGCTGCACCCAGACCCTGCAGCACCCGCGCGACCAACAGCATCTCGCCGCTGCCGGACAGCCCCGCCAGCAGAGACGCCGCCACGAAGACGCCGAGCCCGCTGAGCACCACCCGACGGGGACCGAGGACGTCGGCGGCCTTGCCACCGAGCAGCATCAACCCGCCGAACACCAACGCATAGCTGCTCGCCACCCAGGCGACGCCCGTACGGTCGAGTGCGAGATCGGCCTGCATGTCCGGCAGGGCGATCGCGACCACCGTGACATCGACGATCAGCATCAGCTGCGCCACACCCAGCAGACCCAACGTGCGCCAACGTCGCGGATCGGAAACAGCAGCGCCCTCTGTCGCCACAGCATCGGATGCATTCATCGCACAGCCCCTCACCCATAACTCAAACAGTCGCGTTCGAGTACAGTAACTCGAACACGACTGTTCGACAAGAGGGTGGATGCTCCTGAGTGCTAAGGCCCCTCGATGAGCCGCTCGCGGACGACCCGCCGCATCACCTTGCCGATCTGGGACCGCGGGAGCTCGTCGACGACGTACACCGCGCGCGGGAGGGCGTAGCGGGCGACGTACTGCTCGGCGTGGGCCTGGACCTCCTCCACCGTCGGCTCCACGGCGTCGAGCTCAAGGACGAGCACCGCGACGACCAGGTCGTCGCCACCCGAAGCTGGGAGGCCCACGATGGCGACGTCGGCCACCCCGGCGAGCGTACGGAGGTGGTCCTCCACCGGCGACGGATAGACCTTGAACCCGCCGACGATGATCATCTCCTTGACCCGGTCCACGAGGCGGACCCAGCCGGTCGCGTCCACCTCGACGACATCACCCGTACGCAGCCATCCGCCGGGCAGCAGCTGATGGGCCGTCTCCTCCGGTCGGTTCCAGTAGCCGAGGAACACCTGCGGACCGCGCACCAGCAGCTCACCGCGGCGTACGCCGTCACTGTCGGCTTCGACGACGACCGACGGGTCGTCGATGTCGACGATGCGGATGTCGGTGTTCGGGAACGGCACGCCCAGGGTGCCCGGACGCCGCGTCGGGGCGCAGGGGTTGCCGAGCGCGACCGGCGCGCACTCGGTCATCCCGTAGCCCTCGATCAGCAGCCCGCCGGTCAGCGCCTCCCACCGCTCGACGGTCTCCGCGGGGATCGGCATCGCGCCGGCGAAGGCGAGACGGATCTGCCGCAATCCTTCGGACGGCGGGTGGGGCATCGACTGCGCGGCCGTGGCGATCCGGTCGAACATCGGCGCCACACCCGCGATAAAGGTCGCGGGGCGTCGGCCCGCCGCCTTCAGTACCTCCGCCGGGTCGAAGTTCGGGAACATGACCAGCGTCGCCCCGATCTGTCCCGGGAGGTTGAGGCAGAAGGTGAGGCCGAAGGAATGGAAGAACGGCAGCACGCCGTACACCGTCTCCTCCCCCGGTCGGAACCCCACCCAGGTCTCGCCGTGCACGAGATTCGCGACCAGGTTGCGGTGCGAGAGCATGGCGGCCTTCGGGGTGCCGGTCGTTCCGCCGGTGTACTGCAGCAGCGCCAGGTCGTCACCACCGACGGATTCTGACGAAACCGCCTCAGGTTCGTCCCCAGCACCCGCCTGCCGGAGCAGGTCGTGCCAGTCCGCGACGTCAGGGGGTACGACGCCGCGCAGCGCTGCCCGCTTCTCCCGCGCTGCCGCCACGGGCAGGCGGAGCAAGAGCCGCGATCGGAGGGGCAGGTCCCGAACCATGTCCACGCTGACCACCTGGGTCAGTGGAGTCCCAGGGCGCGCCGACAGCACCGGCTCGACCGCCTTGTGCCAGACGATCGCGAACCGGGCGCCAGAGTCGATGAGCAGGTGGTGCAGCTCGTCGGCGGTGTACGTCGGGTTCAGCTCGACCGCCACAGCCCCGAGTCGCAGCACCGCGTGGTACGCGATGACGTGGGAGCTGCAGTTGGGGAGGACCAGCGCGACCCGCTCCCCTCGATCGACCCCGAGGCGGCGCAGGGCCACCATTGCCCGCCGGATCTGCTCGTCGGCCTGCGCATAGGTCAGGGACGCACCGAGGAAGTCCAGCGCGACCCGGTCAGGCCAGCGCTGGACAGCGCGCTCGAACGGGGCCGTGACCGGCTCGTCGGGGATCTCGATGCGGTCAGGCACCCCGGGCGGGTAGTGGCTGGCCCACGGCCGTTCGCTGTCTTCGTCGGTCGTACCCACGAACTCTTCCACGTCTCCATCTTCTCACCCGGACAAGGTGGAGGAGGCTCGTGGCAGGCTCAGGACAGCGCCGCAAGCGTGGTGTCACGCACCAGTACGGGGGCGTCCTCGGGGCTGATCTCGCCGCGGTGAACCGCAGCCGAGGCGCCGTGCAGGATCGCCTGGATCACGCTGATCTGCCACTCGATCGGCACGTCGTCGCGGAACTGGCCGGCCTCCCGTCCGCGCTCGAGCAGGCCGCGGACACGGGCAGCAGGCTCGTCGTGGGCGCGGCGGATCTGCTCAGGCGACAGCACCTGGGACGCGGCGACCACGACGGCGCCGAATCTGTGGGTGAGGTGCCAGGTCTCTTCCAGCAGCCTGCCGAGCGCCTCGCGGGGATCGCCGTCGAGGTCCACTCCTGCCAGTGCCTTGTCAGTGTGGACGATAGCCCGGTCGACGACCTCGCCGATCAAGGCCGCGCGGGAGTCGAAGTGACCGTAGAGCGTCACCCGCCCCACCCCGGCGGCCTTGGCGATCTCGTTGACGCTCACGTCCGGATTGACCGCCAGCAGCCGCGTGGCCGCGGCCACGATCGCTTCGATGTTGCGCACGGCGTCGGCGCGCTTGCCGCGATCGGGGGCTTCGTCCTCGACAGACGCGCTGGTCTTGGCCTGAGTCACGCCATCCACCCTTCCCCGCTGGTGCAGACACCAGTGTTCATGTTAACGGACGGGTCCCCTACGGGAGAGGCTGCACGTCCGGAGGGACGAATCCCGCTCTGGCCTCAGGTGAGAAAAGACGTGCACTCGAGTAGTAGTCCTCGAGCAGGTCGGAACGCAAGAACTGAGGGTTCCTCCGGATGAAGTCCTCAAAGTCGTCTCCCGGGTCGGAAGCAGTCTTGTCCCCCACCAGGCGTGCCCAGGCCATGGTGATCGTCTCGTGGTACTTGCCAGGGTGGCCCGTCGCTTCAGCCATGGCCTTCAACCCGGCCCTGGCAAAGCGAATCGCATCCTCCTTTCCCGCTCGTCGCGTCTGCAGGTAGACCATCCGTACGTGGTCGACGTGCGGGAAGTCGTCCAGGTCGCCCGCAGTGAATCTGTCGAGAAACTCGAGGTCGTTCATTCCATCCCCATTCCGTCCCTGCTCGACCGCCATTACTACGAGTTCGTAGTATATGCCTGCCCAGGGTCACGGGACAGCGGATTAAGCGGACGTGGGTGACTTCGGATCACTCCGCCTCTGCCAGAGCTTCAAGCACCGTCGTGCAGCCGGCAACCGCGTTCGCACCAGCACGCGCGGCCAACATCGAGTCGACCGCCCGAAAGGCCGGCCCGATGGCCTCCAGCTGACGCCGACCGGAGGAGGTGAGATGGACGAGCCGTGATCGTCGGTCCTCCGGATTGGACGATCGATAGACGTAGGCGGCCTTTTCGAGCCGGCTGACCAGGCTGGTGGCCGTGGATGCATGGATGTGCAGCGTCGACATGACGTCCGACATCGTCAAGGGACCGTCGCCCAAAGAGGCCACCAGGACCGCCTCACCCGCACTCAGATCGGTGGCAGAAAGATGAGCCTCCAAGAGGCGAGCCGCCTGGTGCCCCGCCACCAGAAGGCTGGCGGTGAGCCCGTTCGAGTTCTCCACACCGAGCCTTTCCACACAGGTGACGTCATCCTAGCGACGACCCGTCGTACGCCTTCTCAGCCGCGCTGCACGACTCCCGGCTCAGCGAACCGGTCCGACACTACGGTGGTGCCGTGAACGGCGCGACAGCATCTGCGATACCTCTGCCCGTCGTCGAGAGAGCGGGGAGAGATCGTGGTGCCGTCGCTTTTGCGTGGCTGTGGATCGCGGGGGCGCTCCTCGCGAGCGTGGCGCTGGCTCTTCTGGCGACCGTGCCAGCGTTGCCGACGACCGCCGACGCGGTCGCCCTGTGGGTCGACGACGCCAGCTTCCAGCTCACGTGGGCGGGAGAACTCCTGTTCTTCGCGACCATCGCGTGGGGAACCGGTGCCGCAGGTGCGTTCGGCGCGCACGGTCGTGGCTCGCCGCTGCGCCGCACGACCGCGCTCGTCGCACTGGGCGTGGCACTCATCGCGTTCGTGGTCGTTCTGCTTGCGCTGGGCCGTCTGGTCTATCCGGTCGCCGACATCGAGCTCGCGGTGGAGACGATCGTCCTTCTCGAAAGTGTGGTCATCGGCGCCGTACATCTGGCACTGCTTGGCCTCGGGGTTGTTGCGTTCACTCTGCCGGTGCCGGTGAGGTCGACCGGGGCACGTCGAGCCACCGTGACCGCGGGCGTCGCGCTTGGCGTGCTGTTCCTCGTCGGCTCCTACCCGTGGCTGCTGCCGATGTGGCTGAATCTCGTGGTCGCCGGCGCGGTCGGCTGCTGGGGTGCGCTCGTCGGGATCGCCGTGTTGGTGCGAGACCGCGATGCCGCCCGATCGTAGGCGGACACCCGCCGCCCATCGCGACCTCGTGCCTCTCAGGCCAAGGAGACAGGGACTGCTCCCCGGCTCGGAGAGGTGGCAGTCTCGCGCCATGGCCACCAAACACCATCGCCCACACCTTGCTCGTCGTCTCGCGCACGTCCGATGGATCGCAGGCGGTACCGGGTCGGGCAAGAGCACCCTTGCTCGAGCGCTGGCCGAGCGGTACGACGTGCTGGTCTACGACGGGGACCGCGCGGAACGGGACTACGTCGCCCGCTGCACCCCGCAGGCGACACCGAACTTCTGGGCGTTGCTGCAGGCTCCGCCGTCCCGGACGTGGAACGGGAAGAGTGCGCGAGAGGTGTTCGCGTCGATGCCGAGCCTGCACGGTGAAACCTTCGGTTTCGTCGTCGACGACTTGTTGGCGCTGCCTGCCGGACGTCCCGTCCTCGTCGACGACTTCCGGACCCTGCCCCGCGACGTCGCTCCGCTGCTCACCTGGCCCGAGCAGGCGGCGTTCCTCCTGCCCGCCCCGAAGTTCCGAGAGCAGGCGTTGCGGGATCGCTTCGCCGACGCCGCCAGAGCGCGAGCGAACTGGGGGGACAGCGACCACGACGAGGCCCTCGCCGTGCGACTGGCTCGCGACGCGCTGTGGGACGCCGAAGTCCGACGCCAGGGCGCCGAGCTCGACCTCTCGGTCCTCACTGTCGACGGCTCGCGGGACGTCGAGGACCTTGCCGACGACCTCGCGACCCGCTTCCACCTGCGCTAGGGAGGATCCGTGCACTGACTCGTGAAGGCGAGGTCGAGGCCGTCCTCGCCCTGGCAGTCCATCGACGCGTCGCGTTGCAGTCCGGCCTTCAGCGCCACGCTCTGGCTGGACTGGTTGTCGGGTCGCACCCGTGCCACGATCCTCTCCCCCGGCATCTCGTCCAGGCACCTCGACACGACGGCCGCGGCGGCCTCCGTGGCGAAGCCCTGTCCCCACACCTCCGGCACGAAGCGATAGATCAGGTTCAACACCGGACGTCCGTGGATCAGCATCCGCTTGACGCCGGCGTAGCCGATGATGCGGTCCGAACCGGACGTACGGACGCACCAGTAGCCGAAGCCGTGCTCGTCCCAGTGGTGGACCCACCGGGCCACCAGCTCAGTCGCCTCGTCGAGGTCCTCCAGCTGGTCGGACGGGTTGTGCTCAACGGTGCGTGGGTCTCCGAGGATCGCGAACACCCCCGCCGAGTCCCTCGCCACAGGTCGGGTCAACCGCAGCCGGTTGGTCCTCATCTCCTGGACACCACCCACCGCTCGATGATCCCACGCCGCACCCTGTGTGGGAGTGGCGAATCGTCGGCTCATGGGCTCGCGCCGAGTCCTGGGAACGCGTGAGGCCCGAGGATCCGTAGATCCCCGGGCCTGTCTCCGCAGTTCACAAGCCATCTCTGGCCTGAGCGGTTCGGTCGGGCTGACAGGATTTGAACCTGCGACCCCTTGGAGCCGTCAGCCACCTCGGCGACGACTCCGATCAAGTCGGAAAACCTGCGATCCCCTCGACCAGAGCCAAGGAAGCGAAGGATGCGCCGTGCAGGAGGAGTGCTCTCAACGAAACCGCACCTCCGTAGTCATGCGCGACGACGTGGGGGGATTCCACGTCCCAGTGCCGGAGTAGCTCACGGAACAGCGTGCTTTGCGTCCCAAGATCGACACGGTGAGCGGGGTTCATGGACGATTGGCCGTAGCCGGGCATGTCCCATAGGTAGACGGCGAACTCGCGGCTGAGAGCTTCAGCAAAGGGTTGCCACAAAGCCGAAGACCACGGGGTGCCATGACACATAACCACGGCCGGCCCAGATCCGAGACGGTCCCAGGCGACCGAGCGGCCCTGCCATTCGTATGTCCGCGTGAGCTGCATGCGGGAAATCTGTCACGCTTGTCAACGGCCGGGTAGGTCAGCAGCCGACCCGCACACTCGGATCGCGGCATATCAGGACGGGTCTGGCGCCGCTACCCTCGCCACGTGGATCTCGCAAAGCGAATCGAGGCCGGCAAGGGCGACTTCGTCCTCTTTGCCATCACGCCCCCGCGGCAGTCGACGCCCGCCGATCGGTTCCCGGAGATCGCCCGCGCCACCGTCGAGCGATTGGACCACCTCAATCTCGACGGATTGGTCCTGTACGACATCGACGACGAGAGCTCCCGCAACCCGTCGGAGCGCCCGTTCCCCTTCAGCCCGACGGTTGACCCCTCCGAGTACCGGTCCGACCACTTCCAGTCGTGGCGGACGCCGGTCATCGTCTACCGGGCGATTGGCAAGTATCAGCGCGAGGGTCTGCGCATCTGGCTCTCTGAGCAGGATCCCAGCCGCACGTTGACGGTGATGG
>NZ_JARBCJ010000062.1:0-16862 GCF_028803055.1 Mumia sp. | reverse complement strand
CCCGGCGAGAACCGTGCGCGGCAGCAGCTCGGTACGGCGCCGCCACAGCAGGACGGTCCCGGCACCGACCAGCGCGGCGACGGCGGGCGCGAGCGCCACGGTGTAGTAGCTGTGGATGATGCCCTGCATGAGGCTGAACGTCAGCCCCGTGACGAGGAGCCAGCCGCCCCACACGGTGGCGAAGGCGCGGGTCCGATCGGTCCGGGCCGCCCGCCACGACACCGCCAGCAGGACGACCAGCGCCACGAGCGCAGCCGGAAGCAGCCAGCTCGCCTGGGTCTGCATCTCGGGGCTGAACAGCCGCCCGAGGCCAGGCGTGCCCCACATGGAGCCGACCGAGCCGGCTTCGTCACCGCTGAGCCGGCCGAGGCCGTTGTAGCCCAGCGTCAGCTCGAGGATGCTGTTGGTGGTCGACCCGCCGATGTACGGGCGTGCGGCCGCGGGCCAGAGCTCGACGGCGAGCACCCACCACCCGGCACCCACGACGACCGAGCCTGCTGCGGCGACGAGGTGGAGCAGCCGGGTGCGCAGCTGCGCCGACCCCGCGACGCCGTACGCGAGCGCGAGCCCCGGCAGGACGAGGAACGCCTGCAGCATCTTGGTCAAGAAGGCGAAGCCGATCAGCAGACCGGCGAGCACCAGCCAGCGCAGCGCCTTGTCGGCGTCGATCGCCCGCGTCACCGCCCAGGCGGCGGCGACCATCAGGAAGACGAGCAGGGCGTCGGGGTTGTTGAACCGGAACATCAGCGCCGCCACCGGCGTCGTCGCCAGCACGGCACCGGCGAGCAGGGCCGCCGAGGCACCGAACCAGCGCTTCACCGACGCGTACAGGACGGCGACGCTCGCAACGCCCAGCAGCGCCTGCGGGAGCAGCATGCTGAACGAGCTGAACCCGAGGAGGCGCACCGAGAGCCCCATCAACCACAGCGAGGCCGGCGTCTTGTCGACGGTGATGCCACCGGCGGCGTCGAGCGCGCCGAAGAACCACGCCTTCCAGCTCTCGGAGGCCGCCTGCACCGCCATCGAGTAGTACTCGTTGGCGTAGCCGTTGACCGAGAGGTTCCAGCAGTACGCCACCGCGGTCGCGACGAGCAGCAGGACCAGCAGCGCTCGGTCGCGGGTCCACCAGCGGCCCGGTCGGACGACCGTGCTCATGCGACGCTCCTCTCGTTCGTGAGGACGGCGCTCCCCGGACGCACCGGGGTGGGAGCCGTGTCGGGGTGAAGGTCGGACAGGTGCGTCGCCTCGGCCCGGCGACCGGTGCCGAAGACCCAGCGGTCCAGGAGGACGAAGCGCAGCACGGTCGCGCAGACGTTCGCGAGCGTGAGCACGCAGACCTCCATCAGCGGGGTGTGTGCCAGCCCTGCGGTCAGCGCGAGGGCCGACGCCGTGAGCGCCCATCCGCACGCGAAGGCGACCAGACCTTGGAGGTGGTGGCGAGCGAGCCCCACCGCGCCGACCACCTCGTACGTGAAGCGACGGTTGAGCGCCGTGTTGCCGATCGCCGTGGTGACGAGGGCGACGAGGTTCGCGACCTGCGCGGTGGTGATCTCGCGTGCCAGCAGGAAGAGGACCGCGTAGGCGATCGTGCTGATCACGCCCACGATGCCGAACCGGATCATGCGGATCCCGACCGGCGTGCCGACAGGCGGACGGGCGAAGCGGCGGCGGACCGGTTCGAGATCGAGCGCACCGGTCGTCAGGCCGCGGACCATGCGTCCGACGCCGAGGAGGTCGTCGCGGACGGTGGAACCGATCGCGACCCTGCTGTCGGAGTCGTCGACCCAGTCGACCGGCACCTCGGCGATCCGGAGACCGGCGCGCTCGGCGAGGACCAGCAGCTCGGTGTCGAAGAACCAGCCGGTGTCCTCGACGTACGGGAGCAGCGCCTGCGCCACGTCGGTGCGCACGGCCTTGAAGCCGCACTGCGCGTCGCTGAAACGGGCGCCGAGAACCGTCCGGAGGATCACGTTGTAGCCGCGCGAGAGCACCTCGCGCTTGACTCCGCGGACGACCCTCGCGCCGCGCCTGAGCCTCGTCCCGATGGCCACGTCGGAGTGGCCGGACAGCAG
This sequence comes from Mumia sp., assembly GCF_028803055.1. Taxonomy (NCBI): domain Bacteria; kingdom Bacillati; phylum Actinomycetota; class Actinomycetes; order Propionibacteriales; family Nocardioidaceae; genus Mumia; species Mumia sp. The sequence goes on along the minus strand of NZ_JARBCJ010000062.1, from coordinate 14,790 downwards.
CGGCGCGACCAGCGGCATGAGCGCACCGAGATCGGTGGACAGGTCCACGTCCATGTACGCGACCACCGTCGCGCGACTCTGCGACCAGACCGTGGCCAGTGCCCGTCCACGACCCCGCTCGGGGATCCGGACGAGGTCGACGTCGTGGACCGTCGCCGCGAGGCGCTCGGCAACCTCCGCCGTACCGTCGGTGCTGCCGTTGTCGGCGATCACGACCCGGCTGGCGTACGGCACCTCCGCGTCGAGGTAGGTGCGCAGCCTGCGGACGCTCCGCTCGAGGACGTGGGCCTCGTTCAGCACCGGGACGACGATGTCGATCACGGGAGAGGTCTCGTTCATGTCTTCGACGATCGCGCCGCGACCTCACGATCGGCTGCGACCAGCCTGGGAGGTTCCTGTGAGACGAACGCTGAGCGGACGAGCGCTCAGCCAGCGAGCGGGATGCGGACGGTGAACGTCGCGCCCTCGCCCGGCGCGGTGTCGAGGCTGACCGTTCCGCCGTGCCCCGCGACCAGGGCGGAGACGATGGCGAGGCCGAGCCCTGAGCCGCCGGCTGCGCGACTGCGCGTCTCGTCGGCACGGTAGAAGCGGTCGAAGACGTGCGCCGCCTGGTCGGCGGTCAGTCCGGGCCCGTCGTCGGACACCGTGACGACGCCGTCGTCACCGTCCACCGCCGCGCCCAGGCGGAGGCCGGCCTCGGGAGGCGTGTGGACGAGCACGTTGCTGACGAGGTTGCCGACGACCTGACGGAGCCTGGCCTCGTCGCCCTCGACCACCACCGGCGGGCCGGGAGCGGGACCGGCGACGGCCCGGTCGGGCTGCACGGCCCGGGCGTCGACGGCCGCGTCGCGCACCAGCTCGCGCAGGTCGACCGGGTCGTGCCGCAACGGCCGTTCCTGGTCGAGCCTCGCCAGCAGCAGCAGGTCCTCGACGAGCACGCCCATCCGGTCCGCCTCCTGACGGATCCGGCTCATGAAGCGGTCGGTCGTGGCCTGGTCGGCCGCCGCGCCCTGGCCGTACAGCTCGGCGAACCCGCGGATCGAGGTGAGCGGCGTCCGCAGCTCGTGGCTCGCATCGGCGACGAAGCGTCGCATGCGTCGCTCGGACTCCTCGGCCCGCCGTGCCTCCTCCTCGCGGCTGCGTACGGCTGCCTCGATGTGGCCCAGCATGGTGTCCAGCGACGCCGAAAGAGCGCCCACCTCGGTGCGTGGGTCGAGTCCCGTGTCGACCCGGGCGGCCAGGTCTCCCGCGGCGATGGCCTGCGCGGTCGCCTCGACCTCGGCGAGCGGCCTCAGGCTGCGGCGTACGACCCACGAGCTGACGACGGCGAGCGCGAGGAGCACGACCCCTGCGATCGCGGCCTCGATCCAGCGCAGCTCCCTCAACGTCGCCGTGACCTCGTCCAGCCCCATCGCCACGGCCACGTAGCCGCCGTCGTCGGTGTCCTCGTACAGCACCCGCCACCGGTCCTTGCTCCCCCGCGACCCGACCGTCGTGGGCTCACCGGTCGTCACGTCACCGGGATCGGCGAGGTCCGGATAGTCGTCGGTGTCGAGACGCGGGTCGGCCAGGACCGTCACCGTTCCGTCGGCGTCCCACCGAGCCACGAAGAACTGCGACGGGAGGTTCCGTTCGACGCCGCCCTGAGGTGGCCGTCCGCCGGGGTCGCGGACATCGCTCATCCGCCGCGCCTCGCTCGTCAGCTGTTGGTCGACGCGGTCGGTGAGGGAGCGCTCGAGCACCAGGTTCGTCGCGAGCGCGCTGAGCGCCAGTGCCAGCAGCACCATCACGACCACCACGGCGACGAGCTGGACGCGCAGAGGCTGGTCGCGCCAGCGGAACGGGTTGCGCGCGCCGCGCTCGCGGGCCGAGACGGCCGTCATCTCGGGCGCCGCAGGACGTACCCCACCCCGCGGACCGTGTGGATCAGATGGGGCTCGGTGGTGTCGAGCTTGCGTCGCAGGTACGAGATGTAGGTCTCGACCACGTTGCCGTCACCACCGAAGTCGTAGTTCCAGACGTGGTCGAGGATCTGCTGCTTGCTGAGCACACGCCCCGGGTTCATGAGCAGGTAGCGCAGCAGCTTGAACTCGGTCGGGGACAGCTCGACGAGCTCCCCACCCTTGCGGACCTCGTGGCTGTCGGTGTCCATCTCGAGGTCGGCCATCCGGAGCAGCGAGTCCGGCGTCTGCCGACGGCGCGTACGGCGCAGCACCGCGCGGACCCGCGCCACGAGCTCGTCGAGGCTGAACGGCTTGGCGAGGTAGTCGTCGCCGCCTGCGGTCAGGCCGTTGACGCGGTCAGCGGGCGTGTCCCGTGCGGTGAGGAAGATCACCGGGACCTCGCGCCGGTCGGCCCGCAGCCGCCTGATGACCTCGAAACCGTCGACGTGCGGCATCATCACGTCGAGCACCACGAGGTCGATCGTCGGGTCGGCGGCCACCATCTCGAGCGCCTTCTGGCCGTCGGTCGCGGTGTCCACCGTGAAGCCCGCGAACCGCAGGCTGGAGGCGAGCAGGTCCAGGATGCTCTCGTCGTCATCGACGACGAGGAGCCGCGCCGGGGTCTCGTCTGGGGTCATCCCTCCCGAGTGTGACCCGACTCTCTTGGGCGTGCCTGGTGAGCCGCTGTGAGATCTCTGTGAGCGGCGCGCCGAGCCGGGACCTGGGACCGACCCTTAGAATTGGCCCCGAGGCGAAAGGAGGCGGGTCGGATGGGATTCATCGTGAGCATCATCGGGTTCTTGGTGATCGGCCTGGTCGCAGGCTTCCTGGCCCGGGCCATCGTCCCCGGCAAAGACTCCATGTCTCTCCTCCAGACGCTCCTGCTCGGCGTGGTCGGTTCCGTCGTGTTCGGCGTCATCCTCGGGCTCATCCCTCTCTGGGACCGCGACAAGGGCTTCGGCCCCGCCGGGTGGATCGGGTCGATCATCGGCGCCGTCCTGACGCTCATGGTCTACAACCGCGTCGTCAAGAAGAACGCGGCGAGCTGATCTCGTCCTGATGCTCGTCGTTCTCCTGGTCCACCTGGTCGCCGCGGCGTTGGCGCCTGCCCTCGTCCAGAGGACGGACCGCTACGCCTTCCCGGTTCTCGCCCTCGCGCCCGGGGGGACGTTCGTCTGGCTCCTCTTCCAGGCCCCCGAGGTCACCGGACCCGACCCGACGACGCTCACCGAGACCTACGAGTGGGTTCCGACGATGGGGCTCGAGATCGCCCTGCGCCTCGACACCCTCAGCTGGACCCTCGCCCTGCTGGTCACCGGCATCGGCGCGCTCGTCCTCGTCTACTGCACGTGGTACTTCAAGGCGTACGACCCGGCGCTGTGGCGGTTCTCCGGCGCGTTCACCGCCTTCGCCGGCTCGATGCTCGGCCTGGTGCTCTCCCGGGACGTCCTGCTCCTCTACGTGTTCTGGGAGCTCACGACCGTCTTCTCCTACATCCTCATCGGGCACAACCCCGAGCGCGTGGCCAACCGGCGTGCCGCGATGACCGCGTTGCTGGTCACGACCTTCGGCGGCCTGGCGATGCTCGTCGGCTTCATCATGCTCGGCCAGAGCGCCGACTCATACCGCATCGACGAGATCATGACGCTCGCTCCCTCGGGAGCAGCCACGACGACCGCAATCGGGCTCGTTCTCGCCGGCGCCCTCAGCAAGTCCGCGCTCATCCCGTTCCACTTCTGGCTCCCCGGCGCGATGGCGGCCCCCACCCCGGTGAGCGCCTATCTGCACGCGGCCGCGATGGTCAAGGCCGGCGTCTTCCTGGTGGCCGTGATGGCACCGACCTTCGCCGACACGTCGTTGTGGCGGCCGACCCTTCTCGCCCTCGGCGTGCTGACGATGATCGTCGGCGGTGTCCGGGCGCTCGGGCAGCACGACGTCAAGCTGCTCCTCGCCTACGGCACCGTCAGTCAGCTGGGCTTCCTGGTCGCCGTCGTCGGACTCGGCACCCGCGCCGCGGCGCTCGCCGGAATCGCGATGGTCGTCGCCCACGCCCTCTTCAAGGCAGCGTTGTTCATGGTCGTCGGCATCGTCGACCACTCCGCGCACACCCGCGACCTGCGCAAGCTCTCTCAGCTGCGCTCGGCGATGCCGTGGCTCTTCGGCTTCACCGTGATCGCTGCGGCATCGATGGCGGGCATTCCGCCCATGCTCGGCTTCGTCGCCAAGGAGTCGATCTACGCGGCGTTCGTCGACGTGGTCGCGACCGGGGACGGCACCGGCATCGGGCCGTTCGCCGGCTCGGTCGTGCTCGCCGGACTCGTCGGCGGCTCCCTCCTGACGATGGCCTACTCCCTGCGGTTCGTCTGGGGCGTCTTCGGCGACAAGCCGGGCGTGGACCGGCCGGCCGACCTCGTACGCGTCCCAGTGGGCTTCGCGGCGCCGACCGCCCTGCTGGCCGTCGCCTCCGTCGTCCTCGCGTTCTTCGGACACCGCCTCACCGAGCTCTGGTCGGGCTACGACCACCTCTTTCCCGCCGGCGAGCACCACGCCGAGCTCGCACTGTGGCACGGCCTCAACCCCGCGCTCGGGCTCTCGGCAGTCGCCGTGCTCGGAGGTATCGCGCTCTTCGTGTGGCAGCAGCGCACCAGCGTCGTCCCCCGCGCGGCCTGGATGCCGTCGGCCGAACGCGCGTACGAGGCCGTCATGCGCGGCACCGACCGGCTGGCGGTCGAGGTCACGGGCCGTACGCAGCGAGGCTCGCTGCCGTTCTACCTGGGCTCCATCCTGGTGATCGTGCTTCTCGTGCCTGGGAGCCAGCTCCTCCTCAACCGCACCTGGACCGACGATCTCGTCTGGTTCGACTCCGCGGCCCAGGCGGTCGCCGCGGTCCTGATGGCCACGGCAGCGGTGCTCACGGTCCGGTCTCGCCGTCGGCTCAAGGCGGTCCTCCTCGCCGGGGTCTCCGGCTACTGCACGGCGATGCTCTTCCTTCTGCACGGCGCCCCGGACCTCGCTCTGACGCAGGTGCTCGTCGAGACGGTCACGCTCGTGGTGTTCGTCCTGGTGCTGCGGCGGATGGCGCCGTACTTCTCCGACCGTCCCTTCACGCGCGCGCGCTGGCTGCGTGTCAGCATCGGCGCTCTCTCCGGGATCTTCGCCTCCGCGATCGCGCTCGCGGCGGCGGGAGTGCGGGTCGGCGAACCGGTCTCGGTGACGTTCCCGGAGGAGGCGGTGACCTACGGAGGCGGCAAGAACATCGTCAACGTCACCCTCGTCGACATCCGCGCCTGGGACACGATGGGCGAGCTGTCGGTCCTCGTGGTCGCCGCGACCGGCGTAGCGTCGCTGATCTTCCTCATCACCGGTCGCGGTGGCGCACAGAGCCCCGCCAACCCGCTGCCGTCGGACGAGTCCACCGGACGGTGGCTGCGCGCCGGCAAGACCCTGTCGGACGAGCGCCGCTCGGTCATCTTCGAGATCGTCACCCGGCTGGTGTTCCACACGATCATCCTGTTCTCGATCTGGCTCGTGTTCGCCGGCCACAACGGCCCTGGTGGTGGGTTCGCCGGTGGACTCATGGCCGGGCTGGCGCTGATGGTCCGCTACCTCGCCGGCGGCCGCTTCGAGCTCGACGAGGCGGCGCCCGTCGACGCCGGACGCGTCCTCGGGCTCGGACTCTCGACCGCGACCGCCGCCGCGCTCGCTCCCCTCCTCTTCGGTGGCCAGGTGCTCCAGAGCGCGATCGTCAAGTTCCACGTCTTCGCGATCGGCGACATCAAGCTGGTGACGTCCCTCTTCTTCGACATCGGCGTCTACCTCGTCGTGTTCGGTCTGATGCTCGACGTCCTGCGCAGCCTCGGCGGCGGCGTCGACGCGGACGCGGAGGACGACCTCCCCGAGCTGCCCGGTTCGTACGCCGACAACGAGACCGCTCCGATGACGGGAGGTGTCCGATGACCGTCAACATCGTCCTCATCGTGGTCATCGGAGTGACCTTCGCGTGCGGTGTCACCCTGCTCCTCGAGCGGAGCCTCACCCGGATCGTCGTCGGCACGCTGCTCGTCGGCAACGCCGTCAACCTGATCTTCATCGTCGCCTCCGGGGCGCCCGGGCGGGCCCCGATCGTCGACGAGAGCGACCCCTCTCCGATGAGCGACCCGCTCCCGCAGGCCATGGTGCTGACGGCGATCGTGATCACGCTCGGAGTGGCGGCATTCCTGCTCGCGATGGCCTACAGGTCGTGGCAGCTCGAGGGCCACGACGAGGTGCAGGACGACGTGGAGGACCGCCTCATCATGCGGTTGGCCGACCTCGACGAGGCGTCGCAGTCGTACGAGGAAGGCACCGGTGACCCGGACGAGGAAGGCGCCGACACCGAGGGGGCGCAGCGATGACCGCCGACTCCGCGATGTCCTTCCTCATCCCGCTGCCCGTCGTGCTGGCGCTCTTCGGCGCCGGCCTCTGCCTCGCCCTCGGCCAGAACGCCCGCGCGCAGCGGGTGATCAGCTTCGTCGTCCTCTCGGCGATCGTCGTGATCGCCGCGACGCTGCTGTGGGCGGCCGACCGTGACGGCCCGCAGGTCGTGTACGTCGGGGGCTGGCCGGCACGGATGGGCATCGTCCTCGTCGCGGACCGGTTGTCGGCGCTGCTCCTGCTCGTCTCGGCGATCGTGACGCTGTCGGTCCTCGCGTACTCCGTCGGTCAGGGCATCATCGAGTTCGGGCGCGAAACCCCGCTCTCCGTCTTCTACCCCACCTACCTGGTCCTCGTCGCAGGCGTCTCCAACGCGTTCCTCTCCGGCGACCTCTTCAACCTCTACGTCGGCTTCGAGGTGCTGCTGGCGGCCAGCTACGTGCTCATCACGCTCGGGGGCACGGGTCCACGAGTGCGCGCCGGGACCACGTACGTCGTCGTGTCCGTGCTGTCGTCGATGCTCTTCCTCATCGCCATCGCCGGGGTCTACGCGGCGACGGGCACCGTCAACATGGCCGACCTCGCCGTCAAGCTCCAGCAGGTCCCGGAGGGTGTGCGGATCGTGCTGCAGCTGATGCTGCTCACGGCGTTCGCGATCAAGGCGGCGGTCTTCCCGCTGTCGGCGTGGCTTCCCGACTCCTACCCGACCGCTCCCGCTCCCGTCACGGCGGTGTTCGCCGGCCTGCTGACCAAGGTGGGCGTGTACGCGATCATGCGCGTGCAGACGCTGCTCTTCCCTGACAGCCCGCTGTCGGACCTGCTGCTGTGGGCGGCCCTGCTCACGATGCTGATCGGCATCCTCGGCGCGATCGCCCAGTCCGACATCAAACGTATGCTCTCGTTCACCTTGGTCAGCCACATCGGCTACATGGTGTTCGGAGTCGCGATCGCCTCCGACCTCGGGCTCGCCGGCGCGATCTTCTACATCGTCCACCACATCACCATCCAGACGACGCTCTTCCTCGTCACCGGTCTCATCGAGATCCGCGGAGGCTCGACGTCCCTCGAGCATCTCGGCGGGCTGGCCAAGGCGGCGCCGGTGCTCGCGCTGATGTTCTTCCTGCCCGCGATGAACCTCTCGGGGATACCGCCGTTCTCCGGGTTCCTCGGCAAGGTCGCACTCGTGCAGGCAGGCGTCGACCGCGCCGGCTGGCTGGCCTACCTGGTGGTCGCCGCGTCCATCGTGACGAGCCTGCTCACGCTGTACGCGATCGCCAAGACCTGGAACCGCGCCTTCTGGCGACCCCGCGCCGAGGAGCCCGACGACGTCGGCGAGTGGGTTCCCAGCACGGGCACGAAGTCGGGCGAGCCGTGGGGTGACACCGTCACCGTCACCTCCGTACGCTCCCTCCCGCGCGCCATGGTCGCGCCCACCCTGACGCTCGTCGCGCTCGGGACGGCGCTGACGCTGGTCGCCGGACCACTCTTCGGGATCACCGAGCGCGCGGCCTCCGAGCTGCGGGACCGGACGCCGTACATCCAGACGGTCCTCGACGACGGCAGCACCCCCGACGACGCGGCGGCGGTGACGCCGTGAGTCCTGACACCTCCCGTCGTCGGCAGGCCCGGATGGCGCTCGAGTGGCCGGTCATCTCGTGGTTGACCCTCGTCTGGGTCCTGCTGTGGGGCGAGTTCAGCGTCGGCAACATCCTCGCCGGGCTCGCGATCTCCGTGGCGATCATCCGGGTGTTCCCGCTGCCGCCCATCGACTTCGCCGGCCGGGTGCATCCCTGGCGCCTCGCCGTGCTGATCTATGCGTTCTTCCGAGATCTCGTGCTGTCGAGCATCCAGGTCGCGAGGGTCGTGCTGCGGTTCGGCCACCAACCGGTCAACTCCGTCCTCGTCGTGCCGATGCGTACCCGCAGCGAGCTCGCGCTCATGCTCACGTCCGAGATCGTGTCGCTGGTCCCCGGAAGCCTTCTCATCGAGATCGCCCGCGAGGACTGGACGATCCAGATCCACGTCCTCGAGACCCTGAGCCTCGACGACGTCGAGGCCGCACGCCAGCGGGTGTGGGCCGAGGAGGAGCGTGTCGTCCGGGCGCTGGGCAGCGCCGAGGACATCGCCCGCATCGAGCAGCCGCCGCCGGCTCTGCCCGCCCACATTCGCCGTGCCACGACTAACGGAGCTGAGCCGACATGACGTGGATGACCGTGGTCGCATGGATCGCCGGCGGCATGCTCGGGCTCGCCGCGCTGCTCTGCGTCGTCCGCGCCGCACTCGGGCCGTCGATGCCCAACCGTGCGGTCGCGATCGACGTGCTCGTGGCCGTCCTCGTCGGAGGGCTCGGCGTGGAGGCTGCCTACAACCGTCACACCGACACGCTGCCGATCCTGGTCGTTCTCTCGCTCGTCGGCATGGTCGGCTCCGTGAGCATCGCGCGATTCGCCACCGGCGACGAGCCCGACGAATCTGACGACTCCGAGCGTTCGGACGGCACCGGCGGCGGAAGCGGCGGCGGTTTCGCCGGAGGGATGCCGGTGTCGCGATGAACCTCGATCTGATCCGCGACATTGCCTCGGCGTTCTGCCTGCTCGTCGGCGCCTTCATGGCACTCATCGCCGCGATCGGCATCATCCGCTTCAACAACCTGTTCAGCCGGATGCACGCCGCCACCAAGCCGCAGGTGCTCGGCCTGCTCCTCATCCTGATCGGCATCGCGCTGCGGATGGAGCACTGGAGCGACCTCGGCCTGCTCGTCCTCGTCGCGGCCTTCCAGCTGCTCACCGCCCCCGTCGCCGCGCACATGCTCGGCCGAGCCGTGTATCGCACCGGTGACAAGGAGCCCGACGAGCGGCTCGTCGACGAGCGCCTCTCCGAGGACTAGCCCGCGGCCAAGGGCTGAGGCGAGTCGTCAGCCCTCCGAGCGCGCGACGTCGAAGTAGTTGCCGTCCGGATCGGCCATCGTCACCCAGCCGAAGTCACCCATCGTGTGGGTGTCGACCTTCTCCGCACCGGCGGCCTCCAGTCGCGCCACCTCGGCGTCGACATCGTCGGCGACCAGGTCGAGGTGAAGCTTGTTCTGGCCGGGTGTCGGGCGCTCGACCTTCTGGAAGCCGAGCCGGGAGGGGTTGCCGGGCGCCGCCACGACCACGAACGAGCCGTCGTTGTCGGCTTCGATCTCTCCCCCGAGCTGCTCTGCCCACCAGCCTCCGAGGGCGAGGGCATCGGTCGTGTCGACGGTGATCATGGCCAGGTTCAGTGTCATGCACCCACGCTAGTGGGCGGCAGGGACATCGGCCGACGGTCAGGACGCGCGGACGCAGCGAGCGACGTACCGTCCGTCGACGATCTCGATCCCGTGCGTCTCGTGCTCGAACCCGGGGAAGCGGCGGTCGAACTCCTCCAGCGCGCGCAGGTACGCGAGGAACGGACTGTCGTCGTGGCCTGCGGACTCACCCGGCATCACCAACGGGATCCCGGGCGGGTACGGGACGAGCCCGATGGCCAGCGTCCGTCCGGCCAGCTGGTCGAGCGGGACGGCGTCCACCGTCCCGCGGACCACGTGGGCGTACGCCTGCGCGGGCGTCATCACCGGATCCGGGTGGGTGCCGAAGGCCTCGGACTGCACCGACAGCATCCCCGTCTGGACGATCGTGGCGTGCTGCTCCCTGGCCAGGTCGCTCAATCCCATGCCGGCGTAGCGGCGCGGGTCCTGGGCGTACGTCGCGGGCAGCACCTGCTCCAGCGGCCGGTTCGCGTCGAGATCCCGTTTGAAGGACATCAGCGTCGTGACGAGGGAGCCCCACTTGCCGCGCGTCACTCCGATCGAGAACAGCAGGAGGATCGAGTAGGACTGGGTCTTCTCGACCACGATCGACGCCTGCTGCTCGAGGTAGGCCGCCAGGATCGGCGCCGGGACCCCGAAGTCCGCCATGGTCCCGTCGGGCCGGACACCGGGCGTCACCACGGTGACCTTGATCGGGTCGAGCATCGCGTAGCGGTCGGGGAGGTCGAAGCCGTGCCAGTCCTCGCCCGCACGCAGCAGCCACGGCTCCGCCGATCCGCACAGCCACTCCTCGTCGGCGTCCTCGAAGCGGACCTTCGACCCGTCCGACAACGTCACCGTCTCGGGCTGCCACGGCACCAGCGCCCAGTCGTCCTCCGGCGTCTCGGCGGCGACGCGCGCGAGCGTACGCCGGAACGAGACCGCCTCCTGGATCGAGATCCCGGTCAGCAACGGGCCGCCACGACCCGACATCATCGCTGCGGACACGTCGTTCGACGCGATGATCGCGTACAGCGGCGACGTGGAGGCGTGCATCATGTAGGCCTCGTTGAAGAGGTCGTGGTCCACCGGGTTGCGGCCGTTGCGGACGTGCAGGTACGACGCCTGCGACAGTGCGGCCAGGAGCTTGTGCGTGGACTGCGTCGCGAAGGTCGTCGGCGCGTCCGCGGCGCGCTCCCCGGTGTGCATCGCGAAGCGCTCGGCATAGATCGGGTGGAACGCCGCGTAGCCGTACCACGCCTCGTCGAAGTGGAGCCGGTCGATGTGCTCGCCGAGCGTCTGCTCGACGGTCGGCACGTGGTAGAGCAGGCCGTCGTACGTCGAGTTGGTGATCATCGCGATCGCCGGCCGCACCGACGCGTCCGCGACCAAGGGCGACTCCGCCAGCTTGGCGGCGACCGCCTCGCGGGTGAGCTCGCTCGGCGGAACGGGCCCGATGATGCCGAGGTGGTTGCGGGTGGTCGTGAGATAGACCGGCACGCCGTGGGTGAGCGTCGCGGCCTGCTCGATCGACTTGTGCGCGTTGCGGTCGAGGACCATCACGTCGCCAGCCACGACCGACGCCTGGTGCAGGACCCGGTTGGAGGTGGAGGTGCCGTTGGTGACGAAGTAGGTCGTGTCCGCGCCGAAGATCGTGGCGGCCCGGCGCTCGGCCTCGCCGATCGGACCGGTGTGGTGGAGCAGCGACCCCAGCTCGTGGACGGACACCGAGAGGTCGGAACGGAACGTCTGCTCGCCGAAGAACTCCCAGAACGCCCGGCCCGCGGGCGAGCGGAGGAACGCGGCGCCGCCCTCGTGCCCCGGGGTGTGCCAGGAGTACTCGTGCTTGCGCGAGAACGCGACGAGCGCACCGAACATCGGAGGAAGGACGTCCTGCCGGTAGCGCTCGGCGGCGTTGCGGATGCGCCCGGCAATCCACGAGGGGGTGTCGTCGAGGAGATAGATCAGCTGGTCGACCTCGCGCAGGACGGCGGTGTCGAGCGAGTCGGCGCCGCGGGTCCCTGTCATCACGAACACGGGAAGGTCGCTGTTGCGTGCCCGGACCCCGGCCAGGAACGAGGTCAGGTGGTCGGGGTCGACGTGGGCCTCGTGCTGGTCGGAGTCACCGCCGGCGTCGGCGATCACGGCGCAGAGCGAGGCATCGGAGGCGATGCGGAGGACGGCGTCGTCGGGGCTCGGCGCGAACTCGGTCCGTACGTCGATCCGCTCGAGCTCCTGCACCACGCGGCGGAGCATCTCCTCGTGGGCGGTGGAGGTCTGGGGGCGTTCGTCCACGATGAGGACCTTCAGGGTCCGCGCGGTCATCGACCCCTCAGCCAGTTCCCTCACCGAAAATCCTCCCGCTCTGTGCCGTACCTCCGCAAAATACTACGTTCCGACCACGACAAATCGAACGACAGGGTCTCATATCCGTACGCATGCAGAGCGGGGCTCCGCCGTCGGCCTGTCCTCGCCGCCGGGTACGGTCGTCCTCATGCGGATCGCCACGTGGAACGTCAACTCCATCCGTTCGCGCATCGACCGCGTCACTGCGTGGCTCGAGCGCAGCGACGTGGACGTGCTGGCGATCCAGGAGACCAAGTGCCGTGACGACCAGTTCCCCGAGCTGCCGCTGCTGGCGGCCGGCTACGAGGTCGCGCACCACGGCCTGTCGCAGTGGAACGGCGTCGCGATCATCTCGCGCGTCGGCCTCGAGGACGTGCAGACCGGCTTCGCCGACATGCCGACGTGGGGTGACCCCGCTGCCGCCGAGGCGCGCGCGATCTCCGCGGTCTGCGGCGGCGTACGCGTGTGGTCGCTCTATGTGCCCAACGGTCGCAAGCTCGATGATCCCCACTACGTCTACAAGCTCGAGTGGCTCCGCCAGCTCCGCGACGACGCCGCCGGCTGGCTCGCGGACGATCCGCAGGCGCAGATCGCCCTGACCGGCGACTGGAACATCGCCCCCCACGACGACGACGTGTGGGACATGGCCAAGTTCGAGGGCAGCACGCACGTCTCCAAGCTCGAGCGAGAGGCGTTCGCCGCGATCGAGGACGCGGGCTACTCCGACGTCGTCCGCCCGCACACGCCCGGGCCTGGCGTCTACACCTACTGGGACTACACCCAGCTGCGCTTCCCCCGACGCGAAGGCATGCGGATCGACTTCGCCCTGTGCTCCCCGGCGCTCGCGGCTCGGGTCACCGGCGCGTCGATCGATCGGCAGGAGCGCAAGGGCAAGGGCGCGTCCGACCACGCCCCCGTGGTCGTCGACCTCGCCTGACCCACCCACGGGTCACTCTCTTGCGCTCGCGGGTCACCCTCTGGGGCTCGCGGGTCACTATCTTGCGCCCGCGGGTCACTATCTTGCGCCCGCGGGTCAGTGTCCGAGCAGGTCGGGCCGCGCACCTTCGTACGGAGCACGCCAGACATCCTTGCCACCCAGGGTCCCGACCTCCTCCCAGCCAGCCGCACGGAGCAGGTCGTCTTCGACCACGTCGGGGAAGCGACGGGGGTCGATGACGTAGCGGTAGCGCGGCGGATCCACGCGATGGTGCAGCACCAGGCGTACGGCGCTCAAGAATCCGAGGTGCTCGGCGACCCAACCGCGACTGGCCTGGTCCTCGAACCAGACCTCCAGCCGCTCAGTCCCGCGTACACGGAGTGGGCCGAGCCACCATGCTCGCGTGTCACCAGTCATGGCTCCATGGTGACTCGCGAGCGCCAGACAGTGACCCGCGAGCGCCAGACAGTGACCCGAGCGCGCCAGACAGTGACCTGCGAGCGCCAGCCAGTGACCCGCGAGCGCCAGCCAGTGACCCGGGAGCGCGAGGGAGTGACCCGCGGCCGCCCGAGGGGTCGGTCAGTCCTGCAGGTAGGCGAGGACGGCGAGGATGCGGCGGTTGTCGTCGGCGGAGACCGGGAGGTCGAGCTTGGCAAAAATGCTGTTGGTGTGCTTCGCGATCGCCTTCTCGGTCACGAACAGGCGCGCCGCGATCGCCGCGTTGGAGCGGCCCTCCGCCATCAGGCCCAGCACCTCGCGCTCCCGGTCGGTCAGACGGTCCACCGGCCGGTTGGCGGCGGCCTTGGACAGCAGGGTCGACACGACCTCCGGGTCGAGCACCGTGCCGCCGCCGGCCACCTGACGGACGGCGTCGACGAACCGCTCGACATCGGCGATCCGGTCCTTCAGCAGATAACCCACGGCCCCCTCGCCCGACGACAGGAGCTCACGCGCGTACAGCTGCTCGACGTACTGCGACAGCACGAGCACCGGCAGCCCCGGCCGCGCCGCACGCGCCTCGATCGCCGTCCGCAGCCCCTCGTCGGTGAACGTCGGAGGCATCCGTACGTCCACGACCGCGACGTCCACGTCGACCTCGCGCAGCGCCTTCGCCAGCGACGGGGCGTTGTCGACCGCGGCGACGACCGTGAAGTCGTTGGCCTCGAGCAGGCGCGTCAGGCCGTCCCTGAGGAGGGCGAGGTCTTCGGCGATGACAACGCGCACGGCAGCTCCATGGTGACGACGGTGGGTCCCCCGGCGGGACTCTCGACCACCATGGTGCCGTCGAAGGCGGCCAAACGGCGAGCGATTCCGTCAAGCCCCGTGCCGCCGGCCGGGTCAGCACCGCCTCGGCCGTTGTCGGCCACGACCGTCCGCAGCCGCTCGCCGTCGTGCGCGAGGTCCACCGAAGCCGCGGTGGCACCGGAGTGCTTGACGACGTTGGCGAGCGCCTCGGCGATCGCGAAGTACATCGCCGACTCCACCGGCTCGGGCGCCCTTCCGGGCACCACCGCGGAGAACGACGTCGGGACCGCCAGATCGAGCATCAGCGCCTGCGCCGCTCCGACGAGCCCGCGGTCGGCCAGCACCGGCGGGTGGATCCCGCGGACGACCGAGCGCAGGTCACCGAGAGCCGACGTCGTGGTCAGCCGCGCCTCCTCGATCAGCCGGGAAGCCGCCTCCGGGTCGGTACGCATCAGCTGCTCGGCCAGCCCCAGGCTCATCCCGAGCGACACCAGCCGCGCCTGTGCACCGTCGTGCAGGTCGCGCTCGATGCGCCGCAGCTCGGCAGCGGAGTGGTCGATCGTCTCCGTACGAGACGCCGACACCTCGGCCAGCCTCTTCTCGAGCTCGGCGCGCGTCGGCGACAGAAGCGCGAGGTC
>NZ_JARBCJ010000061.1:0-17013 GCF_028803055.1 Mumia sp. | reverse complement strand
TTGGTCGGCCCCGAGACGATCAGCTCGTCGAACTCACCGAGGAACGTCTCGGGCCGCGCGTAGGTGAAGTCCGACCCCGGTCGCTTCACGCCGACCACGGTGATGCCGTACTGGTGGCGGAGCGCGGACTCCGCGAGCGTGCGACCGACCGCTCCCGACGGTGCCGCCGTGCGCGCGATGGCGAAGCCGTCGTCGAACTCGATGAAGTCGATCATCGACCCCGAGACCACGTGAGCGACCCGCTCGCCCATCGCCGACTCGGGATACACGACGTGGCGCGCGCCGACGCGCTCGAGGATCTTGCCGTGCTTCTTGTTGATCGCCTTGGCCCAGATCTCGCGAACGCCGAGCTCGGTGAGCGTCAGCACGCTGAGCACGCTCGCCTCGATGTCGGTGCCGATGCCTACCACGGCGCGGTCGAACTGGTCAGCACCGATCTGGCGCAGCGCCTCCTCGTCGGTGGAGTCGGCCTGGACCGTGTGGGTGAACTCCGTCGCCCACTTCTGGACGAGCTCCATGCTCTCGTCGATCGCCAGCACCTCGTGTCCCAGCCGGGTCAGAGACGACGCCACGGCGGTGCCGAAGCGACCGAGGCCGACGACGAGCACGGGGGCGTCGGGCGGAGGGGTCGAGTTCTTGGGCACGGGTCATCTTCTCCTAGCCGATGATCGGTCGCTCTTCGGGCAGGTGGAAGCGACGCGGGCGGGCACGCAGGGCGAGTGCTGACGCCGTCGCGACCGTACCGACACGGCCGATCAACATCAAGAACATCAGCACCGCCTGGCCGGCGGGCGGGAGATCACCGGTGACGCCCATGGAGAGACCGGCGGTGGCGAACGCCGACGTCGCCTCGAACAACGCCTCGTCCAGGCTCACCTCCGCCACCACGAGCAGCGCCAGTGTCGAGGTCACGACGAGCATCACCGCCAGCAGGGCGACGGTGAGCGCCTGCCGCAGGGTGCTGACCCCGATCCGCCGCGAGCCGATGGTGACGTCGGGGTCACCACGCACCTCCGCGAGGATCACGTAGCCGAGCAGGAGAAACGTCGTGATCTTGATGCCACCGGCGGTGCTGGCCGACCCGCCGCCGATGAACATCATGATGGTTGTGATCAGGGTCGTCTCGGACCGGGCCTCCCCGTAGTCGATGGAGTTGAACCCACCCGAACGCGGCATGATGCCGCCCTCGAACGACGTGACGAGCTTCTCGCCGAACGACTGGCCGCCCATCGTCGCGGGGTTCGACCACTCCACGACCCCGAACAGGACCGTCCCGGCGCCCAGCAGGAGGAACGAGCCCCACACGGTGAGCTTGGTGTGGATCGACCAGCGGTCGGGGCGCCTCCACCGGCGTGACAGCTCCGCAAGGACGGGGAAGCCCACCGCCCCCACGAACACCGCGATCGAGATCGGCAGGATCAGCGCGGCGTCGCCGACGTACTGGACGAGGCTGTCGGGTGCCAGCGCGAAGCCGGCGTTGTTGAACGCCATCACCGAGTAGAAGATCCCGTGCCAGATCGCCTCGCCCCAGCCTTCGTCGTGACGCGACTCGAACCCGAAGGTCAGCACCACGGCGACCACGGCCTCGAAGCCCAGCATCGTCACGAGGATCCGCCGGACGAGCGGGATCACCTCGCCGAGGTTGACGAGGTGGAGGTCCATCTGGGTGGCGAGCCGCGAGCGCAGGCCGATCCGGCCCCCGACGACGACACCCAGGATCGTGGCCAGGGTGACGAAGCCGAAGCCGCCGACCTGGACGAGCACGAGGATGACGACCTGCCCGAGCGGCGTCCAGTAGGACGAGACGTCGACCGTGCTGAGTCCGGTCACGGTCACCGCGGACACCGACGTGAAGGCGGCCGGCAGGACCGCGCCACCCTGCTGACCGTCGGTCCGCATGCCTGGGAGGAGCAGGAGGAGGGTGCCGGCGACGCTGCCGAGCACGAACGTCGCCGGGAGGATGCGGACGGGGTGCGCCAACGCCGTCAGCATGCCGCTCATGCCCGAACGCTGGGAGGACACAGCCACCCGAGGCACGCTACCGCGTGCGTGGCCCGTCCGGGCGTGGAGCCATCGTGCTCGAGCGGATCACGAGGTCCAGGCCGAGCTCGGTGTGGACGGGCTCGCGGTCCACGGAGTCGTCGTCGAGCTGGCGCAGGAGAAGGTCGGCGGCCTGGGTCGCCTGCTCGCGCACATGCTGGTCGACCGTCGTCAGACCGAACACGCCGCCGAGGTCGTGCCCGTCGATCCCCACCACCGACACGTCACGCGGCACGTCCAGACCGAGGTCCCGCGCGGCGGTGATCGCCCCGATGGCCAGCTCGTCGGAGGCGGCAGAGATCGCCGTCGGACGCAGTCGTGGGTCGGACAGCAGACGCTTGGCGGTGGAGTAGCCCTCCTGCATCGTGAAGTCTCCGAGGGCGACCAGCTCCGGTACGACCTCGAGGCCCGCATCGCGCAGCGCGCGCGCATAGCCGTCCTCCCGGGTCGCTGCCAGAGCGAAGTCCCCGGCGCCCTCCCAGCCGATGTGCGCGATGCGGCGGTGTCCGAGCGCGACGAGATGGTCGGTGGCGAGACGTGCGGTCGCGAAGTCGTCGACGCTGACCGTCGACACGCCGGGGATCACGCCGCCGATGCAGACGACCGGGGTGCCGACTCGCAACAGGTCGACGCGCTCGGTGTCGTCGAGCTCGAGCGCCACGGCAAGAAGCCCGTCGACACGCTTGCGGAGCAGGAAGTCGCTGAAGACGAGCCCACGCTCGCGCTTGCCGCCACCGAGGTAGTAGAGAGTGACGTCGTACCCCGCCGCCGCCAGAACCGTCGATGCGGTCTCGATGATCGTGCTGAAGAACCAGCGGTTCACCCAGGGCACGACCAGCCCGACGTTCTTGCTGCGTCCCGAGGCGAGACTGGCCGCGTTGTACGAGGCGACGTAGCCCAGGTCACGAGCAGCCTGGGCGCTCAGCGTCCGGGCGGTCTCCGAGACGTGACCGCGCCCGCTGAGCGCGCGCGACACGGTGGCGACCGACAGACCCGCCCGTTCGGCGACGTCCTTGATCGTCACTCCCGCCACCGGATCAGCCTTCCGTCAGACCCGTGCCGGCCGGCGCGCGGAACCACGCGGTCGCGTCCGGGGCCAGGAGTCCGTCGCTGACCGCACCCGGGACGCTCTCGAGCACGATCTCGTCGGCCTCGGCGGGGACGGGGTGGTCGGAGAGGTTGGCGACCACGAGGACCTCCCCGTTGACGAAGGCGAGCACCGCCGGCTCGTCGGCGCGGACCCACCGTAACGAACCCGCGCCGAGCCCGAGGACCTTTCGCGTCGCCAGGGCGTGGGTGTAGAGCGCCAGGGTCGACGTCGGTTCGGCGCCTTGGACGTCGCGGGCGTAGCGGGCCCACTGCGCGGGCTGTGGCAACCAGGAGGAGCCGCTGCCGTTGAAGCCGTACGCGGGGGCGTGCGCCTCCCACGGGATCGGCACCCGGCAGCCGTCGCGGCCGACCACGGCGCCACCGCTGCGCAGGAAGTAGGGGTCGTGCCGCTGGTCGTCGGGGATGTCCAGCACCTCGGGCAGCCCGAGCTCCTCGCCCTGGTAGAGGTAGACGGCACCGGGCAGTGCCAGCATGAGCGCCGTGGCGGCACGAGCACGCCGCTCCCCCCGCTCGGGGTCGAGGGGCGTGTCGGCCCGGAAGCCGTGCCCATGGGCGACGTGAGCGGCGTCGACCAGCGCGAAGCGCGTGGCGTGGCGGACGACGTCGTGGTTGGACAGGACCCACGTGCTCGGTGCGCCCACGCCACCGAACGCGGCGAGCGACTCGTCGATGACGCGGCGCAGGGCGACGGCGTCCCACGGCGCGTGGAGGTAGGCGAAGTTGAACGCCTGGTGCATCTCTCGCGGACGGACCCACTTGGCGGCGCGCTCGAGGGGCGCGACGTTGGCCTCGGCGCACAGGATGCGGTCGGGCCCCCAGCGCTCGAGCCGCTCGCGCCAGCGCTCGTAGACGGCGTGCACGCCGGGCTGGTCGAACATCGGGGCCTCGTGGCCGGGGAACCCGGGTGAGCTGGCGCCATCGGCCCGTCCGCCCCAGTCGGGCAGGCCGGGGGCCTTGACGAGCGCGTGGGCGACGTCGACGCGGAAGCCGTCCACACCCCGCGCGAGCCAGAAGTCGAGGACCTCGTCGAAGAAGGTGAGGACGTCCTCGCTGTCCCAGTTGAAGTCCGGCTGGGTGGGGTCGAAGAGGTGCAGGTACCACTGCCCCGGGCGCCCGTCGGGCTCGGTGACACGGGTCCACGCGGAGCCGCCGAAGTGCGACTGCCAGTCGTTCGGGGGGAGCTCACCGTGCTCGCCACGGCCGTCACGGAAGTGGAAACGCGCTCGCTCCCTGCTGTCCGGAGGCGCCGCGAGAGCCGCCCGGAACATCGGGTGGTCGCTGGAGCAGTGGTTCGGGACGAGATCGATGATCACCCGCAGGCCGTGGGCGTGCGCGACGTCGACGACACGGTCGAGGTCGGCCAGGGTCCCGAAAGCGGGATCGACGTCGCAGTAGTCGCTCACGTCGTAGCCCCCGTCACGCTGCGGCGACGGATAGAACGGCGACAGCCACACCGCGTCGACTCCGAGCTCGGCGAGGGCCGGCAGGCGGTCGCCGATGCCCATGAGGTCACCCGTCCCGTCCCCGTCGCCGTCGGCGAAGGAGCGCGGATAGACCTGGTAGACGACGGCGTCGCGCCACCAGTCACGCTGCGGCACAGGGGTGTCGGCGGGTCCGTCGGCGCGGGGGGCCACGTCGATCGCCATTGCTGCTCTCCTTCGAGGCCGGATTTGTGGAAGCGATTACACCATAGTCAACACCCATGGCTTATCCGGCCATCCGGCCCGTACGGAGGCCCGTTATCGAAATGTTGCGATCAGGTTTCGTCTCGCGACTTGCTTGAGATGACTCTTGTCGCTTAGAAATGGAACCGATTCCACTCTTACGAAGGAGCACACCTCATGCTCGTGAACCGCAGAGGCGTCCTGGCCGCAGGTGCCCTGGCCGTCGCCTCGTCTCTCCTGCTCGGCGCCTGCGGCGGGTCGTCCGACGACGACGCCGCCGACGACTCCTCGAAGTCGTCGGGGTCGACCCTCACGATGTGGGTCGATGCCGAGCGCGCGCCGGCTCTGAAGGACGCGGTCGCCTCCTTCAAGAAGGACAAGGACGTCGAGGTCAAGCTCGTCATCAAGGACTTCCAGTCGGCTCGTGACGACTTCATCACCCAGGTACCGACCGGCAAGGGTCCTGACATGATCGTCGGCCCGCACGACTGGCTCGGGAAGTTCGTCCAGAACGGCGTCGTCGCCCCCCTCGAGCTCGGCGACAAGGCCGGTGAGTTCGAGGACGCGGCCATCCAGGCGATGACCTACGAGGGCAAGACGTACGGCCTCCCGTACGCGATCGAGAACGTGGCGCTCGTCCGCAACACCGCGCTCCTCCCCGAGCCGGCCACCACGATGGACGAAGTCGTCGCCGCCGGCACGAAGGTCGTCGACGCCGGCAAGGCGAAGTACCCGTTCCTCGTCGGGCTCGACCCGAAGCAGGGCGACCCGTACCACCTCTACGGCATCCAGACCTCGTACGGCGTCCCCGTGTTCGAGCGCAACGCCGACGGCGACTACGACCCGAGCAAGCTCGGCCTCGGCAACCCCGGCGGCGTCGAGTTCGCGAAGGACCTGGCGGCGTGGGCGAAGGCCGGTGCGCTGAACCCGAGCATCACCGCGGACATCGCGAAGGAGACCTTCAACAAGGGTCAGTCGCCGTACTTCCTGACCGGACCGTGGAACGTCCCGGACATGCAGAAGGCCGGCCTCGAGATCGCCATCGACCCGATCCCGACCGGTGGCAGCGAGCCGGCGACCCCGTTCATCGGCGTCAACGGGTTCTTCATCAGCGCGAAGGCCACCAACGCCCTCGCCGCCAGCGAGTTCGTGCTCAACTACCTGAGCTCCGAGGACGCCCAGGACGCGCTCTTCGCCCAGGGCGGTCGTCCGCCGGCGCTGAAGGCGTCGTTCGAGAAGGCGGCGTCCGACCCGATCGTCGCGGCGTTCGGCGCGATCGGCAAGAGCGGTTCGCCGATGCCGGCCATCCCGCAGATGGACGCGGTGTGGGCCGACTGGGGCGCGACCGAGCTCGACATCATCAAGGGCAAGGCTCAGCCTGCCCAGGCGTGGCCCAAGATGGTCGCGAGCGTCCAGACGAAGGTCGCAGGCTGACATCTCTCACTGACGGCCGGGGAGCGGTTCCGCTCCCCGGCCGGTCTGCTCTCCCCCGCTCTCACCCCAGGAGGGGCACGCCCTGATGACGCTCACCGACGAGCACCGCAGCGAGGACTCGGGCTCTCCCGACCAGCGACCGGGGCGCCGGGGCCCGTGGGCACGGCTGCGCCGGCCCGGAGAGACCGACGGGCTGATCGGCATCCTCGTGAAGATCGCGCTCCTCGCTCTCGTCGACGCGCTCGCGGTGTACGCGGTCTTCATGCTGGCCGCCCAGGAGAAGTGGCTGGTCCTTGCCGTCACGGTGGTCGTGACGGTCGCCGTGAACGTCGTCTACCTGCGCCGCGACGGCCTGCCGGCCAAGTACCTCGCGCCCGGGATCACGCTGCTGCTGATCTTCCAGGTCTTCGTCATGGTCTACACCGGCTACATCGCCTTCACCAATGCCGGCGACGGGCACAACAGCACCAAGGAGGACGCGGTCACGGCGATCGCGACCAAGGGCCAGGAGCGTGTCCCCGACTCCCCGCAGTACCAGCTCGCCGTCCTCGAGAAGGGCGACGACCTGTGGTTCCTGGTCACCGCTCCCGACGGCACGGTCTCCCTCGGCTCGGCCGACGAACCGCTCTCCGAGGTCGAGGACGCCGAGGTCTCCGGCGGCGGAAAGGCGACGCAGGTCGACGGCTACGCCCCCCTCGCGTTCGAGGACCTCCTCCAGCGCCAGGACGAGATCCTCGACATCTCCGTCCCCGTCTCCGACAACCCCTCCGACGGCACACTGCGCACGGCCGACGGCAGCAGCGCCTACGAGTACCGCTCGAACCTGCGCTACGACGAGGACGCCGACAGCTTCACCGACGTCGCCACCGGCACGGTCTACACCGACGGCGGCGAGGGCGCGTACGTCTCGGCCGAGGGCGAGGAGCTGGTCCCGGGCTGGAAGATCAACGTGGGCCTGGAGAACTTCCGCCGCGCGGTCGAGACACCCCAGCTGCGCGACTCCCTGGTCTCCGTGATCGTGTGGACGTTCGCCTTCGCGACCCTGTCGGTCGTGCTCTGCTTCGGGCTCGGGCTGTTCCTCGCGATGGTCTTCAACGTGCCGAGCATGCGTGGCAAGAAGGTCTACCGGGTGCTGCTGATCCTTCCCTACGCCTTCCCCGCCTTCCTGTCGGGACTCGTCTGGTCGGGGATGCTCAACACGGAGTTCGGGTTCGTCAACCAGGTGCTGCTGGGCGGCGCCGAGATCGAGTGGCTCACCGACCCGTGGCTGGCCCGCTTCAGCGTGCTGTTCGTCAACCTCTGGCTCGGCTTCCCCTACATGTTCCTCGTCTGCACCGGGGCGCTGCAGTCGATCCCCGACGAGATGACCGAGGCCGCCCGCATGGACGGCGCCGGCCCGTGGCGGGCCTTCCGGTCGGTCAAGCTCCCGCTGCTGCTCGTGTCGGTCGCACCACTGCTGATCACGACGTTCGCCTTCAACTTCAACAACTTCAACGTCATCTACATGCTGACCCGCGGCGGGCCGCGGTTCGAGGACACGAGCAACGACATCGGAGCCACGGACCTGCTGATCACGATGGTCTACAAGGTCGCGTTCGGCACCGGGACCGGTCGCGACTACGGCCTCGCCAGCGCGCTGGCCATCATCATCTTCGTCGTCATCGGCGTCATCGCGGCGATCATGTTCCGCCGGACCAAGGCCCTGGAGGACATCCACTGATGAGCACCGTCCACGCTCCGCGCCGGCGCGGCTTCCGGCGCTGGTTCACCGCCCTGGGCTGGCGGCACCTCGTCGGCATCGCCGTCGTCGTCTATGCGACGTTCCCGATCCTCTACGTCCTGTCCGCCTCGCTCGACCCCGCCGGCACGCTGTCGGGGAGCAGTCGGCTCTTCAGCACGTTCGACCTCACCAACTACCGTGCACTCTTCGACGACCCGAGCCGGCCGTACGGGCGGTGGTTCGTCAACACGCTCGTGGTCGGCACGGTCACCGCGCTCGGCACGGTGTTCCTCGGCGCGCTGGCAGCGTATGCGTTCTCGCGGATGCGGTTCACCGGGCGGCGGTTCGGGCTGCTGTCGCTGATGCTCGTCCAGATGTTCCCGCAGATGCTGGCGGTCGTCGCGATCTTCATCCTGATGTCGAACGTCGGCGACGTCTTCCCCGCGCTGGGCATCGGCACCCACGCGGGGCTGATCCTCGTCTACCTGGGCGGCGCGCTCGGCGTGAACACCTACCTGATGTACGGGTTCTTCAACACGGTGCCGGTCTCGATCGACGAGGCCGCCCGGCTCGACGGAGCCAGCCATGCTCAGATCTTCTTCGGGATCGTCCTGCGCCTGGTGACGCCGATCCTGGCGGTCGTGGGCCTGCTGGCCTTCATCACCGCCACCAGCGAGTTCATGATCGCGAGCGTGTTCCTCACCGACCCCGACAACCAGACGCTCGCGGTCGGGCTCTTCGGGTTCGTCTCCGAGCAGACGTCGTCGAACTGGACGATCTTCGCGGCCGGCGCGGTGCTGGCCGCCCTCCCCGTCACGATCCTCTTCCTCGCGCTCCAGCGCTACATCGTCAGCGGACTCGTGTCGGGATCGGTCAAGTAGGACCGGCAGCAGGCGTCGCCATAATGCGTGAGGTCTCGGAGACCCTCCCTGCCTAGACTGACGAGGGCGTGAGGCGAGAGCCGCCGCCACGAGGTCGATGACGAGGAGTACGCGTGAGATCAGGGATCGACGGCAGCGGCAGCGACCAGGCGGTGCGTCCCCAGGACGACCTGTTCCGCCACGTCAACGGGGGCTGGCTCGCCACCGCCGAGATCCCGCCGGACCGCGCTGTCGCCGGCTCGTTCGTCACCCTCGTCGACGAGGCCGAGGTGCACGTCCGCGCCATCGTCGAGGAGTGCCAGGCAGACCCGGCCGGAGACCCGGCCGGTGGCAGCGTGAACGACGAGGGCGCCAAGATCGGTGCTCTCTACGCCAGCTTCATGGACGTCGACCGGGTGGAGGCGCTCGAGGCGGCCCCGCTGGCCGACGACCTCGCCCGCGTCGACGAGGTACGCGACCTCGCCGCCGTCGTCGACGCGCTCGGCCGGCTGGAGCGCCAGGCCGCCTCCGGCGCCTTCGGGATGTACGTCGGGCCCGACCCCGGTGCGCCCGAGCGCTACGTGGTCACCGTCGTGCAGGGCGGCCTGGGTCTTCCTGACGAGGCCTACTACCGCGAGGAGCAGTTCGCCGCGGCGCGCACGGCCTACCAGGCGCACGTCGCGATCATGCTGGGCCTCGCCGGTTTCGACGACGCCGACGCCCGGGCGGCGCGGGTCTACGGCCTCGAGGAGCGGCTGGCGAAGGGGCACTGGGACCGGGTGGCGAGCCGCGACGCGGTCGAGACCTACAACCTCCTCGACCTCGATGCCCTCCAGGGGCTCTCCCCGGCCCTCGACTGGCACGCGTGGGCCGCCGCCGCACGCTTCGACCCGGCGGTGCTGTCCGAGGTCGTCGTCTCCCAGCCGTCCTACCTCCAGGCGCTGTCCGACGCGCTACGCGAGGAGCCCGTGGCCGCGTGGCAGGACTGGCTGCGCTTCCGCCTCGTGTCCGCGGCGGCCCCGTACCTGTCGAGTCCGTTCGTCGACGCGAACTTCGACTTCTACGGCAAGACGCTCTCGGGCACCGACGAGCTGCGCGCCCGCTGGAAGCGCGGCGTCGCGTTCGTGGAGGGCGCGATCGGCGAAGGGCTCGGCCGGCTCTACGTCGAGCGTCACTTCCCCCCGACCGCCGCGGCACGCATGGACGCCCTCGTCGCGAACCTCGTGGCGGCCTACCGGCACAGCATCTCGACGCTGCCCTGGATGAGCGACGAGACCAAGGAGCGCGCGCTCGAGAAGCTCGACGCGTTCACCCCCAAGGTCGGCTTCCCGAAGCGCTGGCGTGACTACGCCCCGCTGGCCGCCGACCCCGCGGACCTGCTCGGCAACGTCCGCCGCGCCTCCAACGCGGCGACCGACCGCGAGCTCGCCAAGATCGGGAAGCCGATCGACCGGGACGAGTGGCTGATGACGCCGCAGACGGTGAACGCCTACTACAACCCGACGATGAACGAGATCGTCTTCCCCGCAGCGATCCTCCAGCCGCCGTTCTTCGACGCCGAGGCCGACGACGCGGTGAACTACGGCGGGATCGGCGCCGTGATCGGCCACGAGATCGGCCACGGGTTCGACGACCAGGGATCGCAGTACGACGGTTCCGGAGCCCTGCGCAGCTGGTGGACCGACGAGGACCGGGCCGCGTTCGAGAAGCTCACGAGCTCGCTGATCGCTCAGTACGACACGCTCTCCCCCGACGGCGCCGATGGCAGAACGGTCAACGGTGCCCTGACGATCGGCGAGAACATCGGGGACCTGGGCGGGCTGGGGATCGCGTACCAGGCCTACCTCCTCGCCCTCGACGGACAGGAGCCGCCCGTGCTCGACGGTCTGACGGGCGCGCAGCGGTTCTTCATCTCGTGGGCGCAGTGCTGGCGGGGCAAGGTGCGCCCGGCCGAGGTCGTCCGTCGCCTCACGATCGACCCGCACTCCCCGCCGGAGTTCCGCACGAACCAGGTGGTCCGCAACCTCGACGCCTTCCACGACGCGTTCTCCGTGACCTCCGACGACGGCATGTGGTTGGCGCCGCACCAGCGCGTGACGATCTGGTGACGACGACGTCCTGGTCTCCCGAGCACGTCGCCGCCGTCCAGCGGCGTACGGTCGGCGTCCTCTCGTCCGCCCAGGTCATCGGTGGGCTGGGAGCGGGCGCCGCGCTCTCGATCGGGGCGCTGCTGGTCAAGGAGGTCTCGGGCTCTGCGGCCGTCGCCGGACTGGCGACGACGATGCTGACTCTCGGCGCGGCCGTGCTCGCGCTGCCGCTGGCTGGTCTCGCCTCGGTTCGTGGGCGGCGGACGAGCCTGGCCACCGGATGGCTCGTCGCCGCGATCGGTGCGGTCGTGGTGGTCGCGGGCGCCGTCGCCGACTCGACGTGGATCCTGCTCGCCGGGCTCTTCGTGGTGGGCGCCAACAGCGCGACCAACTTCCAGTCGCGCTACGCCGCCACCGACCTCGCCGAGCCGATGCACGTCGGCCGCGCGTTGTCCCTGGTCGTCTGGTCGACCACGATCGGATCGGTGATCGGGCCGAACCTCACCGGACTCGGCGCCCAGGCGGCCGGTGCTCTCGGCATCCCGGACCTCGCCGGCCCGTTCGTCTTCGCCGCGGTCGGGTTCGCGCTCACCGCGATCCTCATGGCCGTCGCCCTGACGCCGGACCCCCTCCACGTCGCCAAGGAGATCCGTCCGGCGGCCGACGGGCCGCGCCCGCGGTCTCGCATGAGCGACGCGTGGCCGCTGCTCCGGTCGAACGCGGCGGCACGGACGGGCGTGGTGACCGTGGCGGGGGCCCACGCACTGATGGTCGCGGTGATGGCGATGACGCCGGTCCACATGGAGGACCACGGATCGAGCCTCACCATCATCGGCCTGACCATCAGCCTGCACATCGCCGGCATGTTCGCGCTCGCACCGGTCATGGGCCTGCTCACCGACCGGTGGGGGCGCGGGCGCACCATCATCCTCGGTCAGGCGACGCTGCTCCTCGCCGCCCTCGTCGCGGGCACCGCCGGAGAGTCGGAGCCCCAGATGATGGTCGGCCTCGTGCTGCTGGGGCTGGGTTGGTCGGCGTCGACCATCGCCGGGTCCTCGCTCGTCGCCCAGTCGGTCCTGCCGGCGTCCCGTCCGGCCGTCCAGGGTGCCTCCGACCTTCTCATGAGCCTGGCCGGTGCGTTCGGCGGCCTGCTCGCGGGCGTGGTCGTCAACGTCTGGGGCTTCGGCCCGCTCAACGTCGTCGCCGCCTTCCTGACCGTCCCCGCGATCCGGATGGTGGTGGCACGGCGGCACCGCATCATCGGAGCAGGCAGACTGGGGAGGTGAGCACCACGACGGACGACCCCAACTCGACCAAGGGCGCGTACGTGCACGCGGGCGAGGACTTCACCCGCGACATGCGCTATCTGACCACTCGCATCACGCGCGACGGCCGTGACGGCTACCCGGTGGAGCCGGGCCGGTACCGGCTGGTCGCCGCCCGCGCCTGCCCCTGGGCGAACCGGACAATCATCGTCCGTCGCCTCCTCGGCCTGGAGGACGCGATCTCCCTCGGCCTGTGCGGACCGGTCCACGACGCACGGAGCTGGACCTTCGACCTCGATCCCGGCGGCGTCGACCCCGTCCTCGGCTACGAGCGCCTGCAGCAGGCCTACTTCGCCCGTGTCCCGGATTATCCCCTCGGCATCACCGTGCCCGCCATGGTCGACGTGCCGACCAAGGCCGTGGCGACGAACGACTTCGACCAGATCACCCGTGACCTGTTCTTCGAGTGGTCCGACCACCACCGCGCCGGCGCGCCGGACCTGTGGCCCGAGCACCTCCGCGACGAGATGGAGACCGTGATGAAGCGCGTCTTCACCGAGGTCAACAACGGTGTCTACCGGTGTGGCTTCGCGGGCTCGCAGGCCGCGTACGACGCGGCGTACGAGCGCCTGTGGACCGCGCTCGACTGGCTCGAGGAGCGGCTCGCGACACGGCGCTACCTGATGGGCGACACGATCACCGAGGCCGACATCCGCCTGTTCACCACCCTGGTGCGCTTCGACCCCGTCTACCACGGCCACTTCAAGTGCAACCGTCAGAAGCTGACCGAGATGCCGGTCCTGTGGGCGTACGCACGAGACCTGTTCCAGACCCCTGGCTTCGGTGACACGATCGACTTCGACCAGATCAAGGCGCACTACTACGTCGTCCACACCGACCTGAACCCGACGCAGATCATCCCGGCCGGTCCCGACCTGACGGGTTGGCACTCCGCGCACGGACGTGAGGCGCTGGGCGGCTCGCCCTTCGGGGAGGGGACCGCTCCGGACGCGCTCCCCGAAGGCGTCCTGGCGCACTGAGGCGGTGACCGGCCGCGTCGCCACGTTCACGCAGCCCTTGCCAGCCGCCGAGCAGCGACCTAACGTCGTGCTCAGGCTGCTGGGGGGCAGCGCTGAACCTCGGGGGACGCTATGAAGGACGAGATGCCATGGGGGCCGTCGCCGGCTCTCGGTCACTACACGTACTGGATGCGCGACGACCGGTGGGAGTTCTCCGACGGGCTGTACGCGATCCTCGGTCTCGGGCCGTCCGACTGCATCACGACGGAGCTGTTGCTCCGCCACCAGCACCCCGACGACATCGAGCGCACCCGCGCGCTGATCGCGGGGGGCTTCAATGAGTCGGCCGGCTACAGCTACCAGCACCGGGTCGTCGACACCGCGGGCTTCGTCCACGAGGTCATCGCGGTGGGGAGCAACGTCGGCAGCGAGGACGACGAGGGCGGTCCGCGAAGCGAGGGCTTCGTGGTCGACATCAGCGAGGTGGGCGGCCACCCGGCAGTCAGCACACCGATGATGCCGGTCGAGTTCGATCCGGACGACCTCGTGATCACACCGTGCCCGCACTGTCCGCACTGGTGGGCGGAAGTGGTCCCGTCTGCCGGCTCGACCGTTCTCCGCGAGTGGCACGCGCCCTTCTGCCCCGAGGTGCTGCACTGGACCACCCCCGACCCCGCGACGCTGGCGCGCGGACCACGCTGAGGCTGCTGCTACGGTGGCGGCCGTGCCCGACTCGACCGCTGCCAGGCCCGATCGCCCGACCCTCGCGGAGTATCGTGCGGTCGCCCAGCCACCCGAGGTGCGCGCCAGGCGCAGCGCCGAGCACTGGGTCGCCGACCTCTACCTGAGAGACATCTCGCCCTACGTCAGCCGTCCGCTGGTGCGCCTCGGTCTCAGTGCCAACGCGGTGACGGGTCTGATGATCCTGAGCGGCTGGTTCGCCGCGGGGTCCTTGCTTGTCCCCGGCATCGTCGGAGTGGTGCTCGCCGTCCTCTTCGGACAGCTCCAGATGCTGCTCGACTGCGCCGACGGCGAGGTCGCGAGGTGGCGTCAGACGTTCTCCCCCGCGGGAGTCTTCCTCGACAAGATCGGCCACTACACGACCGAGTCGCTGATCCCCATCGCGCTCGGCGTACGAGCGGCCGGCGGCTTCCCCGACCTCGACGACCACTACGGGTGGACGACGCTCGGTGCGCTGCTCGCGGTGATCATCCTGCTCAACAAATCGCTCAACGACTTCGTGCACGTCTCCCGGGCCTTCGCCGGCCTCCCCCGGGTGCCTGACAGCGCCGAGGCCTCGGCACCCCGGCCGGGCGTCGTCGCGCGTCTGCGCCGGGTCGCCCGCTTCGTCCCGTTCCACCGCCTCTACCACTCCGTCGAGCTGACCCTGCTCGCCCTCGTCGCCGCGGTGGTCGATCTCGTCGCGGGCGACGCCTGGGGCGGCCTGGCCGGGACGCGCACCCTCGTCGTCGTGCTCGTGCCCCTCGCGCTGGCCGCGGTCGTCGGCCACTTCCTGGCGATCATGGCGTCCTCCCGGCTTCGCGCTCCCGCGCCGTGACGGGCGGCGAACGCCGGTGCGACCGGCGGTAGAGTGACCGGCGTGCATCGGATCCGCCGCCTCGCCTCTGTCGCGCGCCGAGGCGTCGCGACGGTGCGCAACCGCCTCGACCGCGGGGCGTTCGCCGCTCGTTGCAACACCGACCCGGCTGCCCTCGACGCGCCGATCGTCCTCTACTTCGCCGACGGCCCGGAGAACCTCTACCAGCTGCACCAGTGGGACCGCGTCCTCGCCGCGCTGCCCTGGCCGGTGGCCGTGGTGGTCGCCCGACCCGACACGGGACGGCGGGTTCTCGAGGAGACAGCGTTTCCCGTCTACTTCGCGCCAGGATCCTCGTACCTCGAGGACCTCGTCGGTCGAGGCGCCGTCAGGGTCGTGCTCTACGTCAACCATCTCCCCCTCAACTTCCGCATGCTGCGGTTCGCACGACCCGTGCACGTCCACCTCGGGCACGGTGAGAGCGACAAGGACTCGAGCGTCACCAACCAGAACAAGGCGTACGACCGCGTCCTCGTCGCCGGTCCTGCGGCGCGCGAACGCATCACCGGCGCGCTCCGGGAGTTCGACGCGACGACGCACGTCCGCGAGGTGGGCCGCCCGCAGCTCGACCTCGACTACCCGGGGGCGCCGTCCTGGCCGGCCGACGGCAGTGTCCGCGTGCTCTACGCGCCGACGTGGGAGGGTGACCGGGCGAGCATGGCCTACGGGTCCGTGGCTTCCCACGGGGTGGCGCTCGTCGCCTCGCTGGTGGCCGACCCCCGCTACCGGGTGATCTACCGTCCGCACCCGCGCAGCGGCGTGCAGGACACCGCGTACGCTGCCGCGGACCGCCAGATCCGCGCCCTGCTCGCCGACCACGGAGACCGTCACCTGGTCGACACCGGGCCGTACGGCTGGCAGTGGTCGTTCGCCGACGTGTGCGTGACCGACCTGTCGTCGGTGGCCTACGACTGGCTCGCCACAGGCAAGCCGATGGTCGTCACCGTCCCGAGCGAGCCCCGGACGACCCTCCCAGCGTCGCGGTTCCTGGACGAGGTGCCACGACTGTCGGCTGAGGATGCGCCCCGGACCGCGGAGCTGCTCGACCGCCCGTGGCCTCGCGAGCGGATGCACGCGCTGTCGTTCCACTACTTCGGCGAGACGGCCGACGGGGCGAGCACACGCCGCTTCACCGACGCGCTCGACGAGGCCCTCAGACTCGCTGACGAGCCGGTCGGACCACCCTCCGCGCCTTCGACCTGATCCGGTCGGCCAGCGCACGGGAGCGTCCGACCCCGACGACGGGCTCTCCGACGGGCGGCGGGAACGTCTTGCGGGCGATCCGTTCGTCGAACGCCTGGGCACCCGCGGCCTGACCGGGATCGAACACGTGCGAGAGGCCGTGGGAGTGGAGGAAGGCGGAGTAGCGACCGAAGCGCTCGGCGTGGCCGGCCTGCATCGGGGTCCAGTCCGCCTCGGCGTACAGGGCCGCCGCATCCACACCGTCGACGTCCACGTCGATGCGACGGTGCGGGATCTGGTGGTAGCGCGCCAGCTCCAGGGTGCGGGCGTCGTGGGCGAGGACGTAGGCCGGCGTGCCCGCGAGGAGGGCCGCGATGTTGCCATGGATCCGCGTGCCGTACGAGAACGGGTACGTTGCGAGCGCCTCCATCCACGTCGTCGCGTCCAACGGGAACCGGGTCCGGCCCTCGGCGATCAGAGGATGGTCGGCGTGGATCGGCAAGCGCTCATCGATGACCGTGCGATCGCTGCTGCCCTCGAGCAGGAGCCCGAGGGTCTTGATGTCCTGGGCGAAGTAGACCAGTCCCGGGTAGCGCGCGACCTGGTCCTCGACGACAGGCGCCATCTTGGGGAGGTACGGCGAGAGGTTGAAGGCGACCGGCCCACGGGGGTCGAGCGGCCGCGTCGAGCGGCGCAGCGGGAGCTGGTCGCCGTGGAGGAACATCGACGGACAGCCGATGACCTCGACATGGTCGGAGCCGAAGCCGAGCCCTTCGAGATACTCGGCGGTCCACTCGCCACGGACGCCGATCGACGGCGAGTGCTCGAGCACCGCCCGGACGAACCGGGTGACCGACTCGCCGACCTGCCGAGGGGCCCTCACGCGCTCCCCCACCGCCGACTGCACCCCGACCCCGACCACGGTGACGGGGATCTCGAGCTTCTCGATCGTCTCGCTGATCGCGTCGAGGTTGGGCAGGAACCGTTTGCGGAAGGCGTTCGCCAGCGGGATCACGACGTGGTCGTACCGCTCGG
>NZ_JARBCJ010000060.1:6892-17024 GCF_028803055.1 Mumia sp. | reverse complement strand
TTCGTCGGTCATCCCCTTGAAGGTCTTGCCGAGCATCACGAATCCGCCGTCGGGATCGCGGGCACCGAGGTGGATGTTGCTCAGCCAGCCCTTGCGGCGCCCCGACCCCCACTCGACCGCGAGCACGACGAGGTCGAGGGTGTGGCGGGGCTTGACCTTGACCCAGGCCGCGCCGCGCCGGCCCGCGTCGTACGGGGCGTCGAGCGACTTCACGACCACGCCCTCGTATCCGGACGAGACCGCATCGGTGAAGAACCGCTGGGCCTCCTCGGCGTCAGAGGTCTGGAGACGGGGGACGCCGAGCCCGGGCGCGATCCGCTCCAGCACCTCGAGCCGCTCACGCAACGGGCGGTCGAGCAGGTCGTCGCCGTCGGCGTGCAGCACGTCGAAGAACACCGGGGACAGCACGTGGACGTCCTCGCCGGAGCGCAGGTCGGGTGCGGTGTCACGGGGGTGGGTCGCTCCGAGCGAGGCGATGTCCTGGAAGGGAGCGGGCCGCCCGTCGTGCTCGACGATGAGTGCCTCACCGTCGAGGACGAGGGGGTCGGCGGCGAGCCCGCGTACGGTCTCGGCGATCTGAGGCACCCGCTCGGTGATGTCGTCGAGGCTGCGCGTGTAGACACGGACGTCGTCGCCGACCCGGTGGACCTGGATGCGGATGCCGTCGAGCTTGGTGTCGACAGAGGCCGGTAGCGCGGGACCGACCTTGTCGAGCGCGGCGGCCACGTCGGGCGCCGAGGACGCCAGCATCGGGCGTACGGCGCGACCCGGCTCGAGCATCACCGCAGCCAGGGCCTCGGCGCCACCCGTCAGAGCGGCGACGGCGACCGGCGCGCTCGCCCCTTGCAGCATCGCGGCCCGTCGCACCGCGGCAGCCGGCACGTCGGCGGCCTCCGCGACCGCATCGAGGACGACGGAGTCCAAGGCGCCCTGCCGGACGTCACCGGAGACGAGTCCCGCGAGGAAGCGCTGCTCGTCGGCGGTCGCCCTCGCGAACAAGTCGTGTGCGGTCTCGGCACGCGCCGTCTGCGACCCCGGTCCCGACAGCCCGGCCATCGCCGCGAACGTCGCGTCGGTCTCGGCCACGGTGAGGCTCGGCTCCTCGGCCGGCGGCGGCAGGTCGCGCAACGACGCCCAGCCCAACCCCGTACGGCGCTGGCGGAGCTCGCCTGCGAGGTAGGTCACCACGACCTCGAGGTCCTCCGGTGGTGTCCCGCGCAGCAGGTCGGCCAGCGCGGTCCGCTTTGCCAGGCGCGACCGTGTCGCGGCGACGGCCCGAGAGGTGGCGACGACGTCGGCGAGGAGCATGCGACCCATTGTGCTGCGCGGCACAGACACGCCGGAAGATCGCGGCGCTGCGGCAGGGTGACACAATCGAGCGCGTGAGCGTCAACCTTCCTACCCGTACCGACGTCCTCGTCGTCGGTGCCGGTCCGGCCGGCTCTGCCGCGGCTGCGTGGGCTGCGCGGCACGGGCTCGACGTGGTCCTGGCCGATGCCGCCCGCTTCCCGCGAGACAAGACCTGCGGCGACGGTCTGACGCCGCGAGCGATCGCCGAGCTCGACCGGTTGGACCTCGGCCCCTGGATCCGCCGCCACGGCACCAACCGCGGACTCCGGGCCTCCGGGTTCGGCCAGACGCTGATGCTCCCGTGGCCGGGTGGGTCGCTGCCCGACCACGGCTCCGCGGTCCCGCGCACCGAGCTCGACGCGCACATCCGCGCCGCGGCCCTCGACGCGGGCGCGACCCCGCTCGACGGCGCCCGCGCGGTCGACGTGGTCAGGGACGGCGACCGGGTCCGGGAGGTGGTGTTCAAGACCACCGACGGCCCGCACCACGTGGCGTGCGACCGCCTCGTCGTCGCCGACGGCGTCCGCTCCCCGCTGGGCCGCGTGCTCGGCCGCGAGTGGCACCGCGAGACCGCGTACGGCGTCGCTGCGCGGTCGTACGTGAAGTCCGACCGCAGCGACGACCCGTGGATCTCCAGCCACCTCGAGCTGCGCGACGAGCAGGGCGAGGTCCTGAGCGGCTACGGCTGGATCTTCCCGCTGGCCGACGGCGAGGTGAACCTCGGCGTCGGCACCCTCGCCACCTCCAAGCGTCCCGCCAACGTCCAGCTGCGACCGCTGATGGAGCACTACGCCCGCCTGCGCCGTACGGAGTGGGAGCTGGCCGACGAGCTGCGCGCCCCGACGTCGGCGCTGCTGCCGATGGGCGGCGCGGTGTCGGGTGTCGCCGGTGCCAACTGGGCGCTGATCGGCGATGCCGCCGGATGCGTGAACCCGCTCAACGGCGAGGGGATCGACTACGGGCTCGAGACCGGCCGGCTGGTCGCCGACGAGCTCGCCGCCGGCACCGACCTGGCGACCGCGTGGCCGGCGGTCCTGCGCGAGCACTACGGCGAGGCGTTCTCGATCGCGCGCCGACTCGCGGGGCTCCTGACCGTCCCGGGCGTGGTGACGTACGGCGGCCCCGTCGGCATGCGCTCGTACGCACTGATGACCATCGCGCTGCGGCTGATGGGCAACCTCGTCACCGACGAGGACCGCGACGCCGTCGCTCGGCTGTGGCGCTGGGCCGGCCGGATGTCGCTGCGCGTCGACCGCCGGCAGCCGTTCGCGTGAGGCCGCGCGCATGACCTTCCGCGCGCCCGAGGACACCGACCGCCGCGTCGTCCGCTATGCCTCGCGGGGGTCGACCCACTTCGACGTCATCCTCGCGGCGTTCTGCGTCGTCCTCGTGGTCTCCAACATCGTGGCGACCAAGGGCATCGAGATCGGGTCGGGGAGCTGGACGCTCGGCGGCCTACAGCTCTGGCCGGTGATCACCGACGGCGGTGCGTTCCTGTTCCCGCTCGCCTACATCCTGGGCGACGTCATCTCCGAGGTGTACGGGTTCCGGGCGGCGCGCCGGGCGATCATCACCGGCTTCGCGATGGCGGTGGTCGCGGCGGTGACGTTCTGGGTGGTCCAGCAAGCGCCTGCAGCGTCGTTCTATGAGAACCAGGGGGCGTACGAGAGCGTCCTCGGGTTCGTGCCGCAGATCGTGCTGGCGAGTCTCGCGGGCTACGTGGTGGGCCAGCTGCTCAACAGCGTGGTGCTGGTCAGGATGAAGGCGCGTACCGCCGAGCGAGGGCTGTTCGCGCGGCTCGCCACCTCGACCGGGGCCGGCGAGCTGGCCGACACGCTGATCTTCTGCGCGATCGCCGCGTCGGTCATCGGCATCACGACGTGGGGCCAGTTCTGGAACTACGCCGTCATCGGGTTCGTCTACAAGGTCTGCGTCGAGCTGCTCGTCATGCCGGTGACGATGCTCGTGATCCGCTGGCTGAAGTCCCGCGAGCCCTCGTACTGGCGCTGACCCGGCCACCACCGCCCGCGCGCGGCCAGGGCCGCCGGGCTAGGCGTAGTAGCGGCCGAGGAAGTCCGCCTTGAGGTCGGCGTAGGTGCCGTCGGAGATCGACGCGCGGATCCGGTCGACGAGCCGGACGATGAAGCGCTCGTTGTGGATCGTCACCAGCGTGCCGGCGTTGTACTCCTTGGCCTTGAACAGGTGGTGCAGGTACGCCTCGGTGTAGTTCGCGCACGTGTAGCAGTCGCACTCCGCATCGATCGGCGCAAAGCTCCGCCGCGAGGACGCCACCGCCAGGTTGCGCTGACCGTCGTGGGTGTAGACCCGGCTCGACCGCGCCACCCGCGAGGGGCTCACGCAGTCGAACGTGTCCGCACCGTTCTCGATCCCGGTGAAGAGGTCGTCCGGCTCGCCGATGCCGAGCAGATGGCGCGGTTTGTCCTCCGGAAGCTCCTCGCTGACCCAGCCGACGATCGTGCCGAGCTGCTCCTTCTCGAGCGCGCCTCCGATGCCGTACCCGTCGAACCCGAGCTCGACCAGGCCGCGTGCCGACCGCCGCCGGAGGTCCTCGTACTGCGCGCCCTGGACGACGCCGAACAACGCCTGGTACGGCTTGCCGGCCCGCTCTGCGGTCAGCTTCTCGTGCTCGGCGACGCACCGGACCGCCCACGCCTGGGTGCGGTCGACCGAGCGCTCCTGGTAGCCGCGGGTGTTCATCAGCGTCGTGCACTCGTCGAAGGCGAAGATGATGTCCGCACCCAGCTGGTGCTGGATCCGCATCGACACCTCGGGGGTGAACCGGTGCTTGGACCCGTCGAGGTGGCTCTTGAACGTCACGCCCTCGTCGTCGATGTGGGCCAGCCGTTCCTTGCCGTCGGCGATGACGTCGTCGGCCGTACGGTCGGTGGTGTCCATCGCCAGCACCTTGCGGAAGCCGGCCCCCAGCGACAGCACCTGGAAGCCGCCCGAGTCGGTGAACGTCGGACCGCGCCAGTTCATGAAGGCACCCAGCCCGCCAGCCTCGTCGACGATGTCGGAGCCGGGCTGGAGATAGAGGTGGTAGGCGTTGGCCAGCAGCGCCTGGGCCCCCAGCTCACCCATCGTCTCGGGCAGCACCGCCTTGACCGTGGCCTTGGTGCCCACGGGGATGAACGCCGGTGTCTGGATGTCGCCGTGCGGTGTCGAGATCACGCCGGTACGGCCCTGGGCGCCGTCGACGGTCTCGCCGAGGCGGTCACCGACCGAGAAGTTGAATGTCACCGGACCATCCAACCAGCGGTCATCCCTCGAACGACGAGGGCGTCGCCTCGTCGGCAGCGGGAGCCGGCGACGGCTGGCCGAGGGACGGATCCTCGTCGAGGTTGTCGGGCTGCGGGGCAGGCTCCGTCGAGGGTGTCGACGGCTCGGGAGTGGGCTCGGTCGTCGGCCCGGGCTGCTGGGGGACGGCCTCCTCGGCCGGCGGGGTCACCTCGTCGGTCGGGGCGGGCTCGTCCGGGTCGGAATCCGTCGTCGACGGCGTCGACGACGGGGAGGGGTCGGTGCCGCCGTCCTTGTCGCCGCCGCCGTCCTTGCCGTCGTCCGACGTCGTCCCGACGTTGCTGAACGTGGTCCCCGACTTGCCGCTGTCTCCGAGCGGGTGCCCGACGATCGCCTCGTACGCCAAGATGCCTCCGAGGGCGAGGAGCAGGCTCGCGACCGTGGCCGCCGCGACTCCGCGCCACGAGATCAGTCGCTTGGAGGCGGCATCGGGGTCGGCGGCCTCGGTGTCCGTGCCGTCGGCCTCCACCTCGGCTCCGTCGTCCGGCGCGTCGACGGCGGTCTCCGGGTCGACGGTGTCCTCGACACCACCGTCGCCGGGCTGGCCCACCTCGTCCAGCGCCTCGGGGACAGGCAGCACGGCCGTACCGCCGGCACCGGCACCCGCACCGACATCGCGCTTGGCCATCGTCGCGAGGCTCGTGAGCCGGGCGGCCTGGGCCAGCTGGCGGCTCTTGCGCAGGGAGTTCGTGTAGATCGTGCCGGCGATGGTGGCCACCACGGAGCCGACGGCCGCGCCGATGAGGGTGCCGGCGACGCCGAGCAACGAGCCCGCCACGGCCGCGGTCATCGCGGCGAGAGCACTCCCGACGACCTGGCTGGAGGAGACTCCCGAAAGGACACCTCCGCTGTCGTCCTCGGCATCCAACTCGGGCTTCTTGGCCGCCATACATCCCTTCCCGCGACATGCGCGTACGTCTCGTACCCCTGATCTCGGGGGTGGTTCGGTGGTCGAGCGCGGGGTCGGGCCGGGGAGCGGCCGGCTCCGCGCCAACCTTCGACGTTAGCGAAGTCGAGCGACCCGTCCAAGTGGGATCGCGCACATGTCGCCGGGACTACGGTGTGGGCATGAGCAACCCCCCGCTCGAGCCGAGCACCACGCCGCCCGTCCCGGTCGTGCTGGACGTCGACACCGGCGTCGACGACGCACTGGCCCTGATGTTCGCGGTCCGGCACCCTGCGATCGACGTGCGGGCGATCACCTGCGTTGCCGGCAACACCGACGTGGACCAGGTCGTGACGAACTCGCTGGCGGTCCTCGACGCCCTGGACGCGCCCGACGTGGCCGTGGCGCGGGGAGCCGAGCAGCCCTTGCTCGGCGGCTCCCGCGACGCCCGGCACGTCCACGGCGCCGATGGGCTCGGG
This sequence comes from Mumia sp., assembly GCF_028803055.1. Classification (NCBI taxonomy): domain Bacteria; kingdom Bacillati; phylum Actinomycetota; class Actinomycetes; order Propionibacteriales; family Nocardioidaceae; genus Mumia; species Mumia sp. The sequence continues at coordinate 10,991 of NZ_JARBCJ010000060.1, read as the reverse complement.
GGGCAACGGCTCTCGTCCTCCTCGCGTATGCCGTTCGCGGGCGGGGCGCTGGAGCTGATGCGGATGACGATCCTCGACTCTCCCGACCCGGTGACGCTCGTCTCGCTGGCGCCGATGACCAACGTGGCGCTGCTCCTGAGGGCCTACCCGGAGGTCAAGGAGAACCTTCGAGGCATCGTCGCGATGGGCGGCGCCCTAGAGGGGGGCAACGCGACCCCTGTCGCCGAGTTCAACGTCTGGCACGACCCGGAGGCGGCGGCGATCGTCCTCGCCTCCGGGGTTCCGGTCACGCTCTACGGGCTGGACGTCTTCTCGCGGGTCGTCGTCGAGGCGGAGACGTATGAGGTGCTGCGCGACGACCCCGACCCTGCCGTCGCGCTGGCCGGACGGCTGCTCGCCCACTCGCACGAGGTGATCCGCAGCGACCCCCGGGTCGGGCACGGCGGCCTGGTGGGCGACGCCGGTGCCGTCTGCTCGGTCGCGTCCCCGGGCCTGCTCACGACTCGCCGCTGGCCGGTCCACGTCGCACTGGCGCCGGGCCTCACCCGGGGGCAGACGGTCGTCGACCGGCGCTACGTGCTCGGCGAGGACGCGGTGCACGGCGTGGACTCCCTCGGCCATCTGGTCGACGTGGCGGTCGACGTCGACCACGAGGCCACACGTGACCTGTTCCTCACCACCATCTGCGCCGGCCCGCAGGCGTCGCACGGCGACGACACGGCACGGGCGGTCCAGCGGTGATGCCCGCGGAGGCCCACCCGGATCCCTCCCCGCCGTCGCGTGCGTCAGCGCGGGTCGCGGTGGTGGGATCGCTCAACGTGGACCTCGTCACGGAGGTCCGCCGCCATCCCTCGCCCGGCGAGACCGTCCTCGGTGGGGATCTTCGCCGATCCCGCGGCGGCAAGGGCGCCAACCAGGCGATCGGTGCCGTCCGCGCGGGCGCCTCGGTCGCCCTGGTGGGCAGGGTCGGTGACGACGCCGACGGTCGGGCGTACCGTGACGCGCTGGCCGCGGCGGGAGTCGACGTGACCCATCTGCGGACCACGCCTGACGTGGCGACCGGGACGGCCCTCATCGTCGTGGACGGCCGGGGAGAGAACACCATCGTGGTGGCCCCCGGCGCCAACGCCCGACTCACGGCCGCCGACGTGCGCGACGCCGCCGGCGCGATCCGCGAGGCCGACGTGGTGCTGGTGCAGCTCGAGATCGGCCAGGACGCCGTGGACGCCGTGTCGGAGGTCGCGGGGGAGGCGGGCACGAGGCTCGTGCTCAACGCCTCGCCCGTACGACCGCTGCCGCCGTCCCTGCTCGCGCTCGCCGACCCGCTGGTGGTCAACGAGCACGAGGCGCGGGAGTACGACGCCGTCTCGCTCTGCGTCACGCTCGGGTCCGCGGGTGCACGCTGGGGCGAGGACTCGGCGACGCCCCCACGGGTCGAGGTCGTGGACACGACCGGTGCCGGGGATGCGTTCGCCGGGGCCCTCGCCGCCGCGCTGGCCGCGGGGGAGGGGCGTGCTGGCGCGCTCGGGGCCGCCGTGGCTGCCGGCGCGGAGGCGACCACCTGGCTCGGTGCCCAGCCGGGCTGAGACCAGGGCCCGCCCGGCAGGCGTGGCGGCGTGACGGGAGTGGTGTTGTCCACACGATCCGGCCGTCCCCAGCCCGGCGCGCGTCCCTCAACCTGTCCGCCCTCGTCACTAGGCTCCGAGGGAGCCTGCTCGGAGGCTCGCACGGACCCCGGAGGTGGATGCATGCGCTTCATCGCGACAGCGGATTGGCAGCTCGGCATGACCGCCTGGTTCCTCGGCGACGAGGCGCGTGCGCGCTTCCAGCAGGCCCGGCTCGACGCCGTCCGGCGGATCGGCGACCTCGCCGCTGAGCGCGACGCTGCGTTCGCCGTCGTCTGCGGCGACGTCTTCGAGTCCAACCAGCTCGACCGGGCGATCGTCGCGCGGACGTTCGAGGTCCTCCGAGGGTTCTCGGTGCCGGTCGTGCTGCTCCCGGGCAACCACGACCCGCTCGACGCCGCGTCGATCTACGACTCGCGTGTCTTCGCCGAGCGCAAGCCCGACCACGTGCACGTGCTGCGCGACAGCGCCCCCTTCACGGTGGTCGAGGGTGCCGAGGTCGTCGGTGCGCCGTGGTTCGGCAAGCACCCCACGCGTGACCTGGTGGCAGACGCGTGCGCCGGACTCCGGCCGACGTCGGGCGATCTGGTGCGCGTGGTTGCCGGACACGGCGTGGCGAGCACGTTCAACCCCGACCGTGACGCGCTCGCGGCGATCGACGTGCCCACCCTCACCAAGGCACTCGACTCCGGCCGCGCTCACGTCGCCGTCCTCGGCGACCGCCACTCGACCACCGAGATCGAGTCCCGCATCTGGTACGCCGGTGCTCCCGAGGTCACGTCGCGCCGCGAGGACGATCCCGGCAACGTGCTGGTCGTGGACGTCGACCCGGAGTCGCGGGCCGTGACCGTGGATCCGGTCCGGGTCGGCCGTTGGCGGTTCGAGGTCGTCGAGCAGGAGCTGGCCTCCTCCGAGGACGTCGACCGACTCGCCGATCGGCTGGAGCAGATGCCCGACAAGGACCGCACGGCCGTGTGGCTGGCCTTGAGCGGGACGCTCTCCACGGCCGAGATGGCGCGGCTCGACGGCGTTCTCGAGCACGGGAGCGACCTCTTCGCACGGCTCGACGCCTGGGAACGGCACACGGACCTGGTCGTCCTGCCTGACGGTCACGACTTCGCCGATCTCGGTCTCAGCGGATTCGCTCAGGCCGCTCTCGACGAGCTCGCCGAGCTCGCCCGTTCCGACGCACCGGACGCGACCGTGGCACAAGACGCGCTCGGGTTGCTCTACCGGCTCGCGGGGGCCGGCCGATGAGGCTGGTGCGGGTGACGCTGCGGCACTTCAGGGGTGTTCAGGAGTCGACGGTCCGGTTCGGCGACGGCGTGACGGTGGTCGTGGGACCCAACGAGGCGGGCAAGTCGTCGGTCGCCGAAGCGGTCCGTCTGCTCCGCACCACCAAGTCCAGCTCGCGCAGTCAGGCGGTCCGCGACGTCAAGCCCGTCGGGCTCGACGTCGGACCGGAGGCCGAGGTCGAGCTGCGCACCGGCCCGTACGCGCTGGTCTACCGCAAGCGCTGGCTCAAGTCTCCGATGACCGAGCTGGACGTGACCGCGCCCTCGCGAGAGCAGCACAGCGGCGACGAGGCGCACCAGCGCTTCGCAGCGATCCTGAGCGAGACGGTCGACGTCGACCTGTGGGAGGCGCTCGAGATCGTCCAGGGCGAGTCGCTCGACCAGCCGGAGCTCGCCCGCATCTCCGCGCTCCACCGCGCCCTGGACGACTCGGCCGGCGCGACCGGCGACCACGACGCGCTGATGGCCGCCGTCCTCGCCGAGCGCGACCGTCTCCTCACCGCGGGAGGCAAGCCGCGGGGGGCTCACGCACAGTCAGCGGCCGAGATCGTGGAGCTCGAGGCCGAGGCCGCGCGGCTGCGTGCCCGGAGCGCCGAGATGGACCGCTACGTCGACGACTACGCGGCCAACGAGCACGAGCACGCGCGCCTGTCGACGTTGTCGATCGAGGCCGACGCTCGTCTTCGCCGTTCGGAGGACGCCGTCCGGGCTCTCGAGACGCTGCGCGAGGAGCTGCGCCGCTCCGAGGAGGACCTCGAGGTGGCAGAGCGCGCCCTGTCGCACGCCGTCCGGGCGCGCGACGACCGCCGCAGCATGGTCGACGACCTCGCTCGCCGTGCCGAGACGATCGACGCGCTGCGGACGCGTGTCGCGGAGGTAGTGGCGGCTCACTCCGACGCCCGCACGGCCGAGGACGACGCGCGACGAGAGGTCGGCGTCGCCACCGAGCGCGCACGTGTGGCCCGCCATGCTGCACAGACTGCCGCGCTCGCCGTGGCACGCCACCGGGACGAGCTCGAGCGGACCGCGCTCGCTCAGCGGGTCCGCCGTGCGAGGGAGGCGGGGGAGCGGTGCGCCCGCGCACGGGCCGAGCGTGAGGTCCTCCGCGTCGACGACGCGGTGCTGGCGCGCCTGACCGACATGTCGACGGATGTCCAGGTGGCGGTCGGCGCGCGCGAC
>NZ_JARBCJ010000060.1:0-6882 GCF_028803055.1 Mumia sp. | reverse complement strand
CCCCCCCCCCCCGGCCCCCCCCGGCCCCCCCCGCCCCCCCCCCGCCCCCCGCGGCCGCCCCCGCCCCCCCCGCCGCGGCCGGCGCGGGGGCGGCCCCCCCCCCGCGACGCCGCCGCCGCGCGGGTGTCGGTCCGTCCCCTCGGCGGCCACCGGGTCGACGTCGGGGGTGCGGAGGTCGTCGGCGAGACCTACGAGGCTTCGGTCCTCGACGACGTCCGGATCACCGTCGACGGGGTGGTCGAGGTCGTGGTCAGTCCGGGCACGCCGCCCGCAGATCTCGACCGTCGCGTCGCGCGGGCGCGCGCGGCGTTCGACGTGGCTCTCCACGAGGCCGGGGTGGACTCTCTGGACGAGGCCCGGTCCTCGCACGAGCGTCGTCGGGTTGCCGAGTCCCAGTGCGCCACTGCCGAGGACTCGCTCTCCGACGCCCTCGGTGGCACGACGTTGGACGATCTCGAGCTCCGGTTGGCCACACTCGAGCGACGACGCGCCTCCGACCCCAGCGCCGAGCCCAGCGCCGAGCCCAGCTCCGACCCCAGCGCCGAAGGCGAGCGCGACGCCCTCGAGGCTGCCGCGGACGCCGCCCGCAGTGCCGCGGAGGACGCCGACGCCGACGCGGCGGCCGCGCGGGACGCCCACGACGGTGCGCGTGAGGCTCTCTCGGTGGCGGGCGAGGCTTCGGTTCGAGCTCGGCAGGAGCTCGAGAGCGCCGAGCACGAGCTGGCGCGCGAGACGGCGCGTCTGGCTGCCGCCAGAGCAGAGGTGGATGACGAGGCACTTACCGAAGCCGTGGTCGCCGCGGACGAGGCGTACGAGCGCGCCAGGACGACGAGCAGGGCGTCGCGGGCCACGTTCGAGGCCGCGTCCCCGGAGACTCTCGCGATGGAGCTCGCCAACGCCCGCGAGCTCGTCGAGGGGGTTGACCGCGACCTCACCAGGACCGACGAACGCCGCGTCGAGCTGCAGACGCTCCTCGACGACCGCGCGGCCGAGGGCATCCACGACCGGCTCACCGACGTCGAAGCCGCGCTGGACGTCGCCAGCGCGACCCACCGGCGCCTCGCCCGATCGGCGCAGGCCGCCGACCTTCTCAGCGCCACGTTGCTGCGGCACCGCGACGAGGCTCAGCGCCACTACGTCGCGCCCTTCAAGCAACGCATCGACAGACTCGGCAAGGTCGTCTTCGGGCCCGACTTCGAGGTCGAGGTCAGCACCGACCTCGCCATCGAGACCCGGACGCTGCGGGGACGCACCGTCCCGTTCGGCTCCTTGTCCGGCGGCGCCCGCGAGCAGCTCGCCGTCCTCGGACGCCTCGCCTGCGCACAGCTGGTCGACCCCGACGAGGGCGCTCCGGTCATCCTCGACGACACCCTCGGCTTCTCCGACCCCGATCGTCTGGAGCGTCTCGCGGTGGTCCTCAACGATGTCGGCCGTTCGGCACAGGTCGTGCTCCTGACCTGTCAGCCCCGGCGCTTCGAGTCCGTCGGCGGCGCCCGCACGGAGCGGCTCACCCTGTCATGAAGCCACGGCACTACTCTTTCGCCAGCACGTGGCGGGTGGCAGCGCCGGTCGCGCAGGCCTTCGACGCCGTCGCCGACCTCGAGCGCTATGCCGTGTGGTGGCCCGACGTGCGTCACGTCACCGGCATCGACGACGACACCGCGCGGCTGGCGATCAGAGCGACCCTCCCGTACACGCTCCACCTCACCCTCCACCGGACCCGCGTCGACGAGACGTCACGCCATCTGCTCGCCGAGATCGCCGGTGACCTCGAGGGCTGGGCGAGCTGGCGGCTCGGCGCTGACCGCGAGACCACGGTCCTCCGCTACTCGCAGGAGGTCGTCACGAGCGAGCCGTGGATGAACGCGATCGGCAGTCTCGTGTCCCCGGTCCTCCGGCTCAACCACACGGCGATGATGCGTCGCGGTCAGGTCGGTCTCGCCCGCTACCTCTCGTCGTAGCCGTCGGGCGGTCACCTAGAGTGGCCGACGAACCAGCCCGTACGGAAGGACAGATGTGCACCGATCGAGGTCGTTCGTGCTCGCCCGTGGCGCCGCCATTCTCCTGGCGGTCGCGCTCGGTGGCTGCGGCTCCGCGTCCGATCTGGCCGACGCCGAGCCAGCGGCCGAAGCATCCGCCCCGACGACGTCGCCGCGCACCGCGCAGCTCCCGCTCGACGACGTCGCGACCGACCTGACCGACGACGTCGGCCCGATGAGGGCGTTCCGGAGCCCGAGCGGCAACATCGTGTGCCGGCTCAACACCGACGGTGCGCGCTGCGACATCGGCGACTTCGACTTCTCGCCCCCGCCCAAGCCGGAGGGCTGCGAGGACGGATGGGGTCGCACGCTGGTCGTCGACGACGAGGGCGGCTTCTTCAGCTGTGACGCGCCGACGCTCGCCGGCAACTCCCCAGAGCTCGCCTACGGCAAGTCGACGACCCTCGGCTCCTTCGGGTGCACCAGTCAGCGCACGGGCATCACGTGCCTGAACACCGAGACCGACGAGGGCTTCACCGTCTCGCGCGAGCGCGCCGGCACCTTCTGAGGCGCGCCACCCGACACGACGACAAGGACCCGCCATCGCGCCGCCGCAGCGGCCCGATGGCGGGTCCTTCCGTCTCGTCAGGGGCGAGCCCGCGGCAGAGCGACGCGAGTCCCGGTCAGAGCGCGCCGCTCTCGCGACCACCTGCGGGCACGGTCGCGTACGGGTCCGCAGCCGCCACGCGGTCAGCCTTGTCCTTGGGCTGGAACCGCTCCTCGAGGAGGACGGCGATCGGCGACGCCACGAAGACCGTGCCGAGCGTGCCCAGCGTGAGACCGAGCAGCAGGGCGATCGCGAACGGCTGGAGCGAGGCACCACCGAGGATCGCCAGGGCGGCGAGGATGAAGATCGCGCCCAGGCCGGTGTTCACCGTACGGGGGACCGTCTGCATGATCGAGTCGTTGAAGATCCGGCGCAGGCTGTCGCCCTTCTTGCGTTCTCGCAGGTTCTCTCGGATGCGGTCGAAGACGACGACGGTGTCGTTCACGTCGAGACCGATGATCGAGAGGATCGCGGCGAGGAACACCCCGTCGACCGGCTCACCGAACCACGCGAAGATGCCGACCACCAGAGCCACTGTCGTGGCGAGCGCCAGCACGGCTGCGGTCGCGAACGTCCATCGGAACCGGATCGAGAGATAGAGCATCTGGGCGGCCAGGGCGATGATGAACGCGATGATCGCCTGGTTGCGGAGCTCCTTGCCGAGGCTCGGGCCGATCAGCTCGTCGCGCTCCTTGGTGACGGGACCGGCCGCCTCGTCCAGGGCGTCCTCGATCTTGACGGCCTCGTCGTCGGTGATCTTGTCGGTGCGGACCGTGATGTTGTTCTGGTCGCCGGACTCGCCACCGCTCTCCTGGACCACCGCGCTCGGGAAGCCGGCATCGCTGACGACCGTACGGGCGGCGTCGGCGGTGATGGGCTTGCTGACCTTGTAGTCCAGGACGCGGCCGCCGGTGAACTCGACGCCGAGGTTGAGCCCCTGGGTGACGACGCCGGTCACGGCGACGGCGATCGCGGCGAGCGTGAGCCCGACGAGCAGGCCCGAGCGCTTCAGGATGAACGGTCCCTTGGTCACCAGCCACGTGCGGAACTTGCCGGTCCCGGTGAGACCCGTGATGCCGGGGCGCTTCTGGGCGAAGGACCGTCGTACGGCCCAGTCGGTGAGGACGCGGGCGATGACGAGCGCCGAGACCATCGACGCGATCGTGCCGATCGTCAGCGTCACACCGAAGCCCTTGACGGGCCCGCTGGCGAAGAAGAAGAGCAGTCCCGCGGCGATGATGGTCGTGACGTTGGAGTCGAGGATGGCCGTCCAGGCCTTCTTGTAGCCCGTGTCGAGCGCTCGTGGCAAGCCCTCACCGGTCCGCCGGGCGTACTCCTCGCGCGCTCGTTCGAACACGAGGACGTTGGCGTCGATCGCGAGGCCGATGGCGAGGACGAAGCCCGCCAGGCCGGGAAGGGTGAGTGTCGCCCCGAGCCACACGAGCATCGCGTAGGACAGGAGGGCGTAGGTGCCGAGGGCGATGCTCGCCAGGAAGCCCATGAGGCGGTAGACGAGCATGATGAAGACCGCGGTGAGCGCGACGCCGATGAGCGCCGCCTCGATCGACGCCTCGATGGCGGAGTCGCCGAGGGTCGCGCCGACCGTGCGCTGCTCGATGACCTCGACCGGGACGGGGAGCGCGCCGCCCTCGATCAGGACGGCCAGATCCTTGGCCGAGTCGGCCGAGAAGTCACCGGTGATGCTGGTGGTCGATCCGGGGCCGGCGCAGAGGCTCGGCTGCACGGCGGGGGAGGAGATGACGTTCTTGTCGAGCATGATCGCGATGCGCTGCCCGCCGGCGGTGTTGGCGCACGCCTCGTTGACGAGCTGCTTCCAGCCGGGGGTGCCCTCCCCGTTGAAGCGGACGTTGACGACCCACTGCAGCGACTGCTGCTCCTGCTCGGCCTTGGCGCTGGAGACGCCGTTGCCGTCGAGCAGCTGCGGGCCGACGATGATCGGGTTGCCGTCCTCGTCCTCGACGATCTGCTGCCCCTCAGCGGGCTTGGCGCCCTCCTGAGCCGGGCCGATCACGTTGTGGAAGGTCAGCTGGGCGGTCTGGCCGATGACCTCGGCGGCCTCGCGCGGGTCCTGGACGCCGGGGAGCTCGACGATGATCCGGTTCTCGCCGGAGCGAGCCAGGGTGGGCTCGGCGACACCGAGGGCGTCGACGCGGCCGCGCAGCACCTCCAGCGCACGGTCGGTCGCCTCGCCGTCGGCCTTGACGCGCTCGGTGTCCTGGGTCTCCAGGACGATCTGGGTCCCACCCTTGAGGTCGAGACCGAGGCGGGGGGTGAAGTTCAGGGCGACGACTGCCGAGATGACGAGGACGGTGAGGGCCGCCAGAGCGCGCCACAACGGCGCGCGAGAATCGGGACGTGACACGGAAGGCTCCGGGATCTGCTGACGTGGCGACCGCGGTCAGCGCGGTCAGGACTGTGGAGGTCGTCCGTCAGCGGGGCGGCGCGCGGCTGCGCTCGGGCGAGGCGGTAGCGGCCGACGCCGCATCGTCGAGAGCCAGGACCCTGCGGGCAGTCACTGCCGTGCCGCCGATGTGGGCAGCAGGGAGCGCCGCGAGGTCGGGCCCGAGCCCGTTCTGGTCGTGATGGGCGCGAGCCCCGACGTCGACCTTGTGCACCGTCACCTTGGTCACCGTCACGGCGCGGTCGGCAGAGCTGCGTGCGTCGGACGGCGCGGGTGTCTGGCTGCGAGCGGTCGCGGTCGAGGCCGGACCCGCGAGCATGAGCAGGAGTCCTGACAGCGCTGCCGCAAGCATCACGGCAGGCAGGCGCGGGACGGTCCTGAGCATTTGACCAGTCTAACCGGACAGGAGGGGGCACTCCTCCGTCGAGGTGATCGTGGTCACTCCCGCCGTCCTCCGCCTCTCACGCTCACGACAGGTCGGCGAGGGCGGACCCGATGGCGCGGTGGAACGTCGGATAGGCCCAGATGGTCCGGAGCAGCTCCTCCACGGGGACCCGGGCCTGGATCGCGACCGTGAGCGCTCCGAGGATCTCCCCGCCCGCCGGCCCCGCGGAGGTCGCTCCGACGAGCACGCGGCGCTCGGCGTCGGCGACGACCTTGATGAGCCCGCTCGCACCCGGTCCGTACGTCGCGCCCCGCGAGGACGCTGCCAGGTCGGTGATCCCCGTACGCACCGGGAGCCCGCGGCGGCGTGCCTGCTCCTCGGTGAGTCCGACCGCGCCGATCTCGGGGTCGGTGAAGGTGACACGAGGAAGCGCGCGGTACGAGGCACCAGGGCCCTTCTGACCGGTGATCGTCGCCACGGCGATCGCGGACTGGTACATCGAGACGTGCGTGAACCCGCCGCGGCCGGTGACGTCCCCGATCGCCCACAGCCCGTCCACCACCGCGCCGCCGCTCAGGACCCGTTGGTGCGGATCGGTGGTGACGAATCCGTGCTCGGTGGGCACACCGAGCTCCTGGAGGCCCAGCCGGTCGGTGTTGGGAGTCCGCCCGGTGGCGACCAGCAGCCGTTCCGCGTCGAGGTCGGAGCCGTCATCGAGGGTGATGGCGAAGCGCTCCCCGTCGTACGCCACCGCCGTGACCGGGCTCCCGGTGCGCACCGTGACCCCGTCGGCCTGCAGGGCGCCGACGACCAGGTTCCCCGCCTCCGGCTCCTCGTGCGCGAGGAGCCGTGGCCCGGACTCGACGACGGTGACCACCGTGCCGTAGCGCGCGTACGCCTGTGCGAGCTCCAGCCCCACCGCGCCACCGCCGAGGACGAGCAGCGATCGGGGGAGGTCGGGGCTCCGGAGGATGTCGCGGTTGGTCCAGTACGGCGTGCCGTCCAGTCCGTCGATCGGCGGCGCCGACGGACGGGTCCCGACGTCGAGGAGGACACCCCGGCGAGCCGACCAGGTCCGGTCACCGACGGCGACCGTCCGCGGCCCGGTGAGGGTCGCAGTCCCCCGTACGACCGTCGCGCCCGCCCTCTCGAGCCGTGCGACCGACGCCGAGTCGTCCCAGTCGGCGGTGACGTCCCGTACCCGCGCGTAGGCGTCGGCGAAGCGCGGGGTCACGGCGACCTCACCGGCCACGCCGTCGGCTCGACGGGCCGACGCGAGGAGATCGGCGGAGCGGATCAGCGTCTTCGAGGGGATGCAGCCGTAGTAGGGGCACTCGCCACCCACGAGTCCGTCCTCGACCGCCACCACGTCGAGCCCGGAGCGTGCGAGCGCCCCCGTCGCCGCCTCGCCGCCGGGACCCGTGCCGATGACCACCACGTCGACGATGGAGCCTGTACGGCCGTACGGATCAGTGTCCATAGACGCGAG
>NZ_JARBCJ010000005.1:0-43443 GCF_028803055.1 Mumia sp. | reverse complement strand
CACATCGACGCGAGCTGGTCCATCGAACCCGTCGGGGCTCCCGCGTAGTCGTTCTCGCCCCGCTGGCAGATCAGGGCCGTCTCGACCGGGTCGACCTCCCAGCCCTCCAGGCCGGCCAGCGCCACCGCGATACCGCACTCGATCGCGGCCGAGCTGGAGAGGCCGGCGCCGAGGGGGACGTCGGAGGAGATCACGAGGTCGGCGCCCCCGGTCGTACGGCCGGACTCTGCGAGGGCCCACACGGTGCCTGCCGCGTAGCGCGCCCATCCGTCGACGTCGCCGGGGGCGGTGTCGGCGCCGAACTCGACCGACCGGTCGGTGATCCCCGACCACACACGCACACGGCCGTCCGTGCGCCGCCGAGCCTTCACGGTGGTCTGCAGGTCGATCGCGATGGGGAGGACCGGGCCGCCCACGTAGTCGAGGTGCTCGCCGATCAGGTTCACGCGTCCGGGAGCCGCCCAGACACCGACCTGACCATCGGGAACGGGCTCGGCTGCAGTCATGCGAGCCATCCTCGCGCATGGCGTCTCGCTACGCTGGAGGGGTGGACGAGACCCTGTGGAACATCGCCCTCGTGCTCGAGATCATCCTCCTCGGCGGTGTGTTCGCCGCGGCGGAGATGGCGCTCGTCTCCCTCCGTGACTCCCAGCTCCCCGAGATCGCCAGCCGGGGCAAGCGCGGCGCGACCGTCGCGCGACTGGCGTCGGACCCGAACCGCTTCCTGTCGGCGGTGCAGATCGGTGTCACCCTCAGCGGGTTCCTGTCGGCCGCCTTCGGTGGCGCGACGCTCGCCAACGACCTGAGCCCGCTCCTCGAGGAGCTCGGCCTGTCGTCCGGCGTCGCCTCCGTCGCCGCGCTGATCCTCACCACCGTCGTCATCTCGTACCTGTCGATCGTCTTCTCGGAGCTCACCGCCAAGCGCCTCGCGATGCAGCACTCCGTGGCGTTCGCGCTCGCGCTCGCACCGGGGGTCGACGCGATCGCCCGGTTCGCGACGCCGGTGATCTGGCTGCTGTCGGTGTCGACGAACGTCGTCGTGCGGATGCTCGGGGGCGACCCGTCGGCAGCCCGGCAGGAGATCACCGACGTGGAGCTGAGGGGCCTGGTCCAGACGACGCAGGGTCTCTCGGACGAGGAGCGCAGCATCGTCGAGGACGTCTTCGCCGCGGGTGACCTCCAGGTCCGCGAGGTGATGCTGCCGCGGACCGAGGTCGACTTCATGGACAGCTCGCTGCCGGTCTACAAGGCCGTGCAGCTGGCCCGCGAGAAGCCACACTCCCGCTACCCGGTGATCCGGGGGACCGCGGACGAGGTCGACGGCTTCGTCCACGTCCGCGACCTGTTCGACCCCGGCATGCGAGACCGCGCCGTACGGGTCGGTGAGCTGGTGCGTCAGGTCGTGATGATCCCCGGGACGCGGCCGGTGCTCGCCGCGATGACCGACATGCGTCGTGCCAACACCCATCTCGCGATCGTGGTGGACGAGTACGGCGGCACCGACGGGATCGTCACGCTCGAAGACCTCGTCGAAGAGCTGGTCGGCGACATCCGCGACGAGTACGACACCGCCGACTCCGAGACGACCCGGTTGCTCGGCGGCGCCGTCGAGGTCGACGGGCTGCTCAACCGTGACGCCTTCGCCGACGAGACGGGGATCGAGCTTCCCGAAGGCCCGTTCGAGACGGTCGCGGGATATCTGGTGGCCCGGCTCGGCCGGATCCCCGAGGTGGGGTCGTCGGTGCCGATCGACGGGTACCGCCTGACGGTGACCGCGATGGACGGGCGCCGCGCAGCGCGCCTGCGGGTCGAGCCCGAGTCCGCCGCAGCGAATCCGGAGGCGCCGCCCGAGGAGGGGCTGGCAGAATCGGAGCATGCCTGACGCCGCTACCTCGCCCCGCCGTGTGCTCTCCGGGATCCAGCCGACCGCGGACGCGTTCCACATCGGCAACTACCTCGGCGCGGTGCGGCACTGGGTGGCGCTGCAGGAGGACCACGACGCGTTCTACTTCATCCCCGACATGCACGCGATCACCGTCGCGTTCGATCCCGCCGTCGTGCACGCCCGGACCTACCGTGCCGCCGCGCAGCTGATCGCGCTCGGCCTCGACCCGCGGCGGGCGACGCTGTTCGTCCAGAGCCATGTCCCCGAGCACGCCGAGCTCGCGTGGGTCCTCAACTGCATCACCGGGTTCGGCGAGGCCCGCCGGATGACGCAGTTCAAGGACAAGTCGGCCAAGGGCGGCATCGAGCAGGCCTCGGTCGGGCTCTTCACCTATCCGGTCCTGATGGCTGCCGACGTGCTGCTCTACCAGGCCGACGGCGTCCCGGTCGGAGAGGACCAGCGTCAGCACCTCGAGCTGACCCGCGACCTCGCGCAGCGTTTCAACAGCCGCTACGGCGACACCTTCACCGTGCCGAAGCCGCTCATCGTCGCCGACACCGCCAAGATCCTCGACCTGCAGGACCCGACGATCAAGATGAGCAAGTCGGCGTCGTCGCCGAAGGGCATCCTCGAGATCCTCGAGGAGCCCAAGTCGGCGGCCAAGAAGATCCGGGGCGCGGTCACCGACTCCGAGGCGGAGGTGCGCTTCGACGCTGAGGAGAAGCCGGGTGTGTCCAACCTGCTCTCGATCTACTCGGCCCTCACCGGGCGGTCGGTCGACGACATCGTCGCCCAGTACGCCGGCGGCCAGGGCTACGGCACCTTCAAGGTCGACCTCGGTGAGGTCGTCGCCGACTTCGTGACACCGCTGCGCCAACGCACCGAGGCGCTGCTCGCCGACAAGGCCGAGCTGGACGCCGTCCTGCGCGACGGCGCGCAGCGGGCACGCGAGGTCGCGTCCAAGACGCTCGGCGACGTGTACGACCGTGTGGGGTTCGTCCGCGCACGCTGACACGAGCCGTCGGCGGGGATCACTCGCTGCCCGGCCAGCCCGTACGGCCGAGCGCTAGGGTGGTCGCCATGCCCACGATCGGCGTCGCCATTCCCGTCCCCGAACCCTGGGGAAGCGAGCTGCGCGAGCACCGCGCGGAGTTCGGCGACACCCAGGCTGCGCTGATCCCGTCCCACGTGACCCTCCTCCCGCCGATGGAGGTCTCCGAGCGTGCGCTCGAGATGGTCAACGACAAGCTCCGCGTGGACGCTCGTGCCATCGAGCCGTTCGTGATGAGGCTCCGGGGGACGGGCACGTTCCGGCCGGTCTCCCCGGTGGTCTTCGTCGCGGTCAGCGAAGGCATCTCCAGCACCGAGCAGCTCGCCAAGCACATCCGCGACGGACTGCTCGACGAGGGTGAGCTCGAGTTCCCCTACCACCCGCACGTCACCGTCGCGCACCGCGTGAGCGAGGCCGCGCTCGACCGGGCCTACGAGGAGCTCGCCGACTTCTCGTGCGAGTTCGAGGTCCGCGCGTTCGCGGCGTACCGGCACGACGACGAGGTGGGATGGGTTCCGTACCAGGAGTTCGAGCTCGGCTGAGGTCGCGGACGCGCGGACGGGGGGAGCGTCGTTGGGCAGGCTGATCGAGCGGGTCAAGGCCTGGTTCGCGTCGGTACGTCGTCGACGACCGTTCGTGGACCACGTGGCCCGGACCGTCGCGCACTTCATCGCGGTACGCGGCAACATCCTGTCGGGAGGCATCACCTACTTCGGGTTCCTCTCGGTGTTCCCGATCCTGGCGCTGGCCTTCTTCGTCGTCGGCTACCTCTCCGAGTACGTCCCCGGCGCGCAGGATGCGCTGGAGACCGCGATCGACCAGATCCTGCCCGGCATCGTGACGACGCAGAGCCCACCGCCCGACGGCATGATCTCCTTCGACCAGATCGCGGCGAGCCGCAACATCGCCGGTGTGCTGGGTGTCCTGGGTGTCCTCTACACCGGCCTCGGCTTCGTCTCGAACCTGCGGACGTCGCTCGAGGCGGCGTTCGTGGTGCCGCCCAAACGGACGTACGGATTCCTGCCCGGCAAGCTGCGCGACCTCGCAACGCTCGTGCTGGTCGGCATCATCCTGCTGCTCTCGGTCGGGATCTCCGGCGCGGTCACCCGCTACACCGGTGACCTTCTCGACCGGATCGGGATCTACAGCCTGCCGATCGAGATCGCCGTCGGCGTGCTGAGCGTGGTGCTGGGCGTCGCCTCGAGCACCCTCCTGTTCTTCGCGATGTACGCGATCCTTCCGCACACCGACGTGCCCCCGCACGCCCTGTGGCGCGGCGCGTTCCTCGCAGCGATCGGGTTCGAGGCGATCAAACAGCTCGCGTCGTTCGTCCTGGACGCCGCTGCCGGTGGGGGACTCGCGTCCCTGGCGCTCGCGGTGACGCTGCTGGTCTGGATCCACTTCTTCGCCCAGCTCACCATCTACGGCGCTTCCTGGGCGCTGACCTCGCCCGAGTCCCGCACGCGCGGCGTCGTCGTCGAACCCACGATCGTGCCGTCGGTCGGCGCAGAGGTCACTCCGGCAGGCCTCGCCCCAGCGCCGCAGGCGGCGCCAGGGCGAGAGGAGACGGCCACGCCGTCGCGCGTCCTCCTGCTCCTGGCCGGCCTGGCTGTGGCAGCGTGGGCCTGGCTCCGGCACGACAAGGCGAGGAACACACTGTGACCAGAAGACTGCCCTCGAACGCCGAGATCGAGGAGGCGTACGCACGGGTGCGCCCGCTGGTGCGCCGCACTCCGGTCGTCGAGATCGACGGTGGAGACGTCGGGGTCGCCGGACGCGTCCTGCTCAAGCTCGAGCTGCTGCAGCACACCGGCTCGTTCAAGGCGCGCGGCGCGCTCAACACGGTGCTGAGCATGCCCGAGGGCACGACAGGTGCCGTGGCCGCGTCGGGCGGCAACCACGGTGCCGCGGTGGCGTGGGCCTGCGGCATCGCCGGCATCGAGGCGGACGTCTTCGTCCCCTCGACCTCTCCGACCGAGAAGGTGCGGCGGATCGAGCAGTACGGGGCGACCGCGCACGTCGTCGACGGCTGGTACGCCGCCGCGTACGAGGCCTCGCGTGCCTGGGCGGAGGGCCGCGCCGTGGTGCCGGTGCACGCCTACGACGAGGACACGATCGTGGCCGGGGCGGCGGGGGTCGGGGTCGAGATCGGCGACCAGGCGCCGTACGCCCGACGGGTCCTGGTGCCGTGTGGTGGCGGCGGGCTCTACAGCGGCACCGCGCTCGCCCTGCGCGACCAGATCCCGGTGGTCCCCGTCGAGCCGGACCGCTGCCCCTCGCTCACCGCCGCGCTGGCCGCCGGTGCGCGGGTCGACGTCGAGGTGTCGGGGGTGGCGGCGGACTCGCTCGGCGCGGCGCGGACCGGTGAGCGGGCGTTCGCGGTCGCCCGCGAGCTCGGAGCCGAGCCGATGCTGGTCAGCGACGACCAGATCCTCGCCGCACGACGTCTGCTGTGGGACGAGTGCCGGGTGCTCGCCGAGCCCGGAGGTGTGACCGCGCTGGCGGCGCTGGTCGCGGGCAAGGCGGACGTCCGCGAGGGCGAGACGGTGGTCGTCGTCATCTCCGGCGGCAACCACCCGACCATCCCCGACGACGTGGTGGCCACGGTCTCTCGCTGACTCGTGGCCGAGGCAGGTTGAGAGGCAGGGTCAGCCGATCAGGTCCACGTCGACGCCCAGGTCCTCGGCGGCGAGCCCGCGCAGGTGCTCGACGAGGAGGTCCCGGAAGGCGCGGGGGGCCAGCGGGAGCGCCTCCGTACGGCGGTGTGCGAGCGCGATGGTCCGGGTGAGCTCCGGCTCGCCGATCGGGGTGCCGCGCAGCGACGGGCGTGACGGCAGCACCATGCCGGGGACCACCGCGTAGCCGAGCCCGGCCTCGACGAACCGCAGGACCGCGTTCATCTCGCCGCCCTCGATCGCCAGGGTCGGCTCGAAGCCAGCGTCGAGGCAGGCCTTCATCGTGGTGTCGCGCAGGTCGTAGCCCTCGCGGAACATCACCAGCGGCACGCCCTCGAGGTCGCGGACGGCGAGGGGATCCTTGCCGGGAGCCGGCGCGTCTGCGGGCCCGGCGACCACCAGGCGCTCGCGCAGCAGCGGCGTGGCGACGAGGTCGGGATCGTCGCTGCGCAGGGGCACGATCACGAGCGCCAGGTCCAGGTCTCCTCGGCCGAGCGCGCGGGTCAAGGTGCGGGAACCGCCCTCGGTCACCTCGAGCTCGATCCCCGGGTAGGTCGAACGGAAGGCGATCAGGGCGTCGGCCATCAGGCCCTCCCACATCGAGGGCGTCGCCCCGACGCGGACGCGACCGCGTTGGAGGCCGGCCACCTCCCTGACGGCGCGCAGGCCCTCGTCGTGCTCGATGATGATCTCCTGGGCGTGGGGGAGAAGCGCTTCGCCGGCGGGGGTGAGCCGGACGGCTCCACGCTCACGCTCGAACAGCGCGGTGCCGAGCGAGTTCTCCAGCACTCGGATCTGCTTGGACAGGCTCGGCTGAGAGACGCCGCAGTCGTCCGCGGCCTGGGTGAAGTGCCGCGTGCGGGCGACCGCGACGAAGTAGGTCAGCTGCTGGATCTGCACGACTCCAGTGTGCCATGCCTGTTGGCTATGAAAGTGAGCCTCAGTATGACTTAGCGCAGTCGGTGGAGTGCGGCCTATCGTGAGCGGGTGGCGACAACCGAGATCACCAAACCGCGACCGGGCGCCCGACGCTCCACGGTCGCGCTCAAAGCACTCATGGCGGTCAGCGGCCTCATCATGGTCGGCTACCTCCTGCTCCACATGTACGGCAACCTCAAGGTCTTCAGCGGCCAGGCGGCCTTCGACGAGTACTCGCACCACCTGCGCACGCTCGGCGAGCCGCTCCTCCCTTATGAGGGACTCCTCTGGATCATCCGCGTGGTGCTGCTCGCGGCGATCATCGCCCACGTCTACGCGGCCGTGGTGCTGACGATCCGAGACCGCAAGGCGACCCGCACCTCCCCGGGATCCCGATACAAGTCGAAGAAGAACAAGCGCGGCTTCCAGCGCAGCTACGCGTCGTTCACCCTCCGGTGGGGCGGCGTGATCATCTTCCTCTTCATCATCTTCCACCTGCTGAACCTCACGACGAACGACATCGCCCCGGGCGGCGCCTCGCCGAGCCCGTACGAGCGGGTCCTCAACACGTTCGGCGAGTGGTACATGGTGCTCGCCTACACGGTGGCGCTGCTGGCGGTGGGCTTCCACCTCCGTCACGGCGTGTGGGCCGCGGGCATGACCCTCGGCGCCAACACCAGCGCCAAGGCACGTCGCAACCTCAACCTTCTCGCGTACGCGGTCTCGGGAATCATCACCATCGGCTTCCTGATCCCGCCGTTCGCCATCTTCTTCGGATGGGTGGGCTGACCCCATGACCGTCAACGTCTCGGAACGCACCGACGACTTCACCGACCTCTACGACCTCGGCGCCCCGATCGCCGACACGAAGGCGCCCGACGTCGACGTGACCAAGCGCTGGGAGACCCGCCGCTTCGAGGCCAAGCTGGTCAACCCGGCCAACCGCCGCAAGCTCAAGGTCATCATCGTCGGCACCGGCCTCGCCGGCGCCTCGGCGGCCGCCACCCTGGGTGAGGCCGGCTACCAGGTCACCAGCTTCTGCTACCAGGACAGCCCGCGACGGGCGCACTCGATCGCCGCGCAGGGTGGCATCAACGCCGCCAAGAACTACCGCAACGACGGCGACTCGATCTATCGGCTGTTCTACGACACGGTCAAGGGCGGCGACTTCCGGAGCCGGGAGTCCAACGTCTACCGGCTCGCCGAGGTCTCGGTCGAGATCATCGACCAGTGCGTCGCCCAGGGCGTGCCCTTCGCCCGTGAGTACGGCGGACTCCTCGACAACCGCTCGTTCGGCGGCGTGCAGGTCTCGCGCACGTTCTATGCGCGCGGCCAGACCGGCCAGCAGCTGCTGATCGGCGCCTACCAGGCGCTGGAGCGTCAGGTCGCCGCGGGGACCGTCGTCAACCACACCCGCCACGAGATGCTCGAGGTGATCGTCGCCGACGGCCGCGCCCGCGGGGTCGTGGTGCGTGACATGGTCACCGGCGAGATCGAGTCGCACTTCGCCGACGCCGTCGTCCTCGCGACCGGCGGCTACGGCAACGTCTTCTTCCTGTCGACCAACGCGATGGGGTCCAACGTCACCGCGCCCTGGCGGGCGCACCGCAAGGGCGCCTACTTCGGCAACCCCTGCTACACGCAGATCCACCCGACCTGCATCCCCGTCTCGGGCGCCTACCAGTCCAAGCTCACCCTGATGAGCGAGTCGCTGCGCAACGACGGCCGCATCTGGGTCCCCAAGAAGGCCGGCGACGACCGTCCGGCCGCGGAGATCCCCGAGGAGGAGCGCGACTACTACCTGGAGCGCCAGTACCCGGCGTTCGGCAACCTCGTGCCTCGTGACATCGCCTCGCGCGCCGCCAAGTACGTCTGCGACGAGGGCCGTGGCGTCGGTCCCGGCGGCCTCGGGGTCTACCTCGACTTCGCCGACGCGATCGCCCGCCTCGGACGCGCCACGGTCGAGGCGAAGTACGGCAACCTCTTCGACATGTACGCCCAGATCACGGGCGAGAACCCGTACGAGACGCCGATGCGGATCTATCCGGCCGTGCACTACACGATGGGCGGGCTGTGGGTCGACTACGACCTGCAGAGCTCCATCCCGGGCCTGTTCGTGACCGGCGAGGCCAACTTCTCCGACCACGGCGCGAACCGTCTCGGGGCGAGCGCGCTGATGCAGGGTCTGGCCGACGGCTACTTCGTCCTGCCCAACACGCTGGCGAACTACCTGGCCGACGGCCCGTACGAGCCGGTCGACGAGTCGCACCCCGCTGCCGTCGAGGCCAAGCAGCAGGTCACCGACCGCATCGAGAAGCTGCTGTCGATCAACGGCACCCGGACGGTCGACTCCTTCCACCGCGAGCTCGGCACCATCATGTGGGAGTACTGCGGCATGGCGCGGTCCGAGGGCGGGCTGCTCAAGGCGATCGAGCTCATCCGTGAGCTGCGCACGGAGTTCTGGCGAGACGTCAAGGTGACCGGCGTCAACGAGGACCTCAACCAGACCCTCGAGCGCGCCGGCCGGGTGGCCGACTTCATCGACCTCGGCGAGCTGATGTGCATCGACGCGCTCCACCGCCGCGAGTCCTGCGGAGGCCACTTCCGTGTCGAGAGCCAGACCGAGGACGGTGAGGCGCTGCGTCACGACGACGAGTACGCCTACGTCGCGGCCTGGGAGTTCGGTGGGGACGGCGGCAAGCCGGTCCTGCACAAGGAAGCACTGGTGTACCAGAACGTCGAGATGAAGCAGCGGAGCTACAAGTGAAGATCACCATTCGTGCGTGGCGTCAGGCCAACACTTCCGACCAGGGCACGATGGTCGGCTACGAGCTGGACGACGTCTCGGAGCACATGTCGTTCCTCGAGATGCTCGACGTGCTCAACGAGCGCCTCACCCTCGAGGGGGAGGAGCCGATCGCCTTCGACAGCGACTGTCGCGAGGGCATCTGCGGCATGTGCGGCGTGGTCATCAACGGGCTGGCGCACGGCCCGGAGCGTACGACCACCTGCCAGCTGCACATGCGGTCCTTCAACGACGGCGACGTCATCGACATCGAGCCGTGGCGCTCGGCGAGCTTCCCGGTGGTCAAGGACCTCGTCGTCGACCGCGGGGCGTTCGACCGCATCATCCAGGCGGGCGGCTACATCAGCGCTCCGACCGGATCGGCGCCCGAGGCCAACAACCTCCCCGTTCCCAAGGAAGACGCCGACCGCGCCTTCGAGGCGGCCGCCTGCATCAGCTGTGGCGCTTGTGTCGCCGCCTGCCCGAACGGCTCGGCGATGCTCTTCACCGCCGCCAAGATCACCCACCTCGGCCTGCTCCCGCAGGGACAGCCCGAGCGCGCCGAGCGCGTGGTGAGCATGGTGGAGCAGCACGACGCCGAGGGCTTCGGCAACTGCACCAACATCGGCGAGTGCACGGCAGCCTGCCCCAAGGGCATCCCGCTCGAGACGATCTCGCGGCTCAACCGCGACCTGCTCGGAGCGCTTGCCAAGGGCAAGGACTGACCGACGTCCGTCCGACGGCCCGCACCTGGAGCAGGTGCGGGCCGCCGACTTGCCGCCGGCCGGGGCGGTGCGACCGAGACCTCGCGATAACCTGAGGCCATGCCCACGCCCGCGGACCTCGTCGCGGCCGTCGACGCACTCGTGCCCGACCTGCTCGACGTCCGCCGTGACCTGCACGCCCATCCGGAGCTGTCCTGGCAGGAGCACCGCACCACCGACGTCGTGGCGGGCTGGCTGGACAAGTTCGGGATCGAGTCGACGCGACTGGACCCGACAGGGCTCGTCGCCGAGGTCGGTGACGCCGAGGGACCCGTCGTGGCGTTGCGCGCCGATCTCGACGCCCTGCCCATCACAGACAAGACCTCCGACCCGTGGCGCTCGTCCGTGCCCGGTGTGACGCACGCGTGCGGCCACGACGTCCACACCGCGGCCCTCATCGGGGCGGCCGGCGCCCTCGCGCGGCACGCGCACGACGGAGGGCTCCCTGTCCGGGTGCGGCTGGTGTTCCAGCCCGCCGAGGAGGTGATGCCCGGTGGTGCGCTGTCGATCCTCGCCGCGGGCGCGCTGTCGGGCGTCTCGCGGGCGTTCGCGCTGCACTGCGACCCCTCTCTCGACGTCGGGCTCGTGGGGCTGCGAGAGGGCTCCATCACCGGTGCCGCCGACCGGGTGCGGGTCCAGCTCAGCGGCCGTGGGGGACACACGTCGCGTCCTCACCTCACCCAGGACCTCACCTTCGCCCTGGCGACGCTCTGCACCCAGCTGCCCGCGGCGCTCTCGCGACGGCTCGACCCGCGCGCCGGGGCCAGTCTCGTGTGGGGCAGCATCAACGCGGGCAGCGCTCCCAACGTCATCCCCGCGACCGGCGAGGCCTCCGGGACGCTGCGCATGCTCGACGCCACCGCCTGGCACGAGGCGGAGCACCTCGTGCGGGCGCTCGTCCGCGAGATCGTCTCTCCGTACGGCGTGGATGCCGAGGTCACCTACACCCAGGGCGTCCCGCCGGTCGTCAACGACGTGGAGTCGACCGAGATCCTGCGCGACGCGGTCGCCGTCGCCCTCGGCCCGACCGCCGTGACGACGACCAGCCAGAGCCTCGGAGGCGAGGATTTCGCCTGGTTCGTCGAGTCGGTCCCTGGATCGATGGGACGGCTCGGGACCCGCACACCTGGCGGACCGACGTACGACCTCCACCAGGGCAACCTGCGCATCGACGAGCGGGCCGTGGCGATCGGCGCGAAGGTCCTCGCCATGTCGGCGCTGGCGAGCGCGACGGTCTGACCACCCCGCGCGGACCGGTGTGGCGCCGATAACAAGTGCGCATCTACCTGGGGGTCTGTGGTTCGTGCCGCAGACGTCGGGGTTATGGTTCGAAAATCCTCCGGGCCTGGCCCGGGCACGAACAAATTTCCTGACTGAGGAGTCCCCTTGCGTCGAATGGGCAAGATCACCGCGCTGGCCGCGGTGGCTGCGCTGGCTCTCGCCGGCTGCGGCAGCGACGATGACAGCGATGACGACAACGCGAAGTCGGGCGGCAACGCGCTCGACTGCGCGGCCGCCAAGGGGGACGGCCCCAACGTCGGCATCGCCTACGACGTGGGCGGTCAGGGCGACAAGTCCTTCAACGACGCCGCCGCCGTCGGCGTCAAGAAGGCCGTCGACGAGCTCGACGCCACCTGCACCGAGGCCGAGGCCCAGGACGGCGAGGCCGAGTCCGCTCGTGAGGACCGTCTCCGCCAGCTCGCCGACGGAGGCCACAACCCGATCCTCGCGGTCGGCTTCCTCTACAGCGAGTCGGTCAACAAGGTCGCTCCGGACTACCCGGAGGTCAACTTCGACGTCGTCGACGGCTTCGATCCCGACGACCAGCCCAACGAGAACGTCGCCTACCTCGGGTTCGCCGAGGAGCAGGGCTCGTTCCTCGTCGGCGCTGCCGCGGCACTCAAGTCCAAGACCGGAACCGTCGGCTTCGTCGGCGGCGTGAACTCCGACCTCATCAACAAGTTCGAGGCCGGATACGTCGCAGGCGCCAAGCAGGCCAAGCCGGACATCAAGGTCCAGGTGAAGTACATCGAGGAGTCCGACGCGAGCGGCTTCAACGATCCCGCCGGGGGCAAGGCCGCCGCAACCGGGATGTTCGACCAGGGCGCCGACGTGGTCTACCACGCCGCCGGCGGCTCGGGTGCCGGTGTCTTCCAGGCCGCTGTCGAGGCCGGTGACGGCATGTGGGCCATCGGCGTCGACTCCGACCAGTGGCTGACCGCCTCGAAGTCCGAGAAGCCGCACATCCTGACCTCGATGCTCAAGCGCGTCGACGTCGCCAGCTTCGACGCGATCAAGGCAGTCGACGAGGGCAAGCCGCTCGTCGGCTACAAGGTCTACGATCTCAAGTCCGACGGCGTCGGCTACGCCACCTCCGGTGGGTACGTCGACGACATCGAGGGTGAGCTCAACGGCTACGCGGACGAGATCAAGAGCGGCAAGATCAAGGTTTCGGCAGCGCCGTGATCGCCAGGTAGGGCCTCGAGTCCTATCGTGACGGTCGTGGCAGCGGACCCGGGGTGGCGTCCAGTCACCCCGGGTCCGAGCCCGTTCAGCTGGAGTTCAGAAGGAGCACGATGACGACCTCCGCGGTGGAGCTCCAGGGAATCGAGAAGCGCTTCCCCGGCGTAGTCGCGAACCACGACGTCAACATGCGGATCGCGCCGAGCACGGTCCACGCCGTCATCGGCGAGAACGGCGCGGGCAAGTCGACGTTGATGAAGATCCTGTACGGGGTGCAGAAGCCGGACGCGGGGACCATCCAGGTCGACGGTGAGGTCGTCTCGTTCTCGAGCCCGTCCGATGCGATCGCGCACGGGATCGGGATGGTCTTCCAGCACTTCATGCTGGCCGACAACCTGACGGTCCTCGAGAACGTCGTCCTCGGGGCCGAGAAGCTCCATGGCACCGGCGCGAAGGCTCGTGCCGAGGTCCGAGCGATCTCCGAGCGATTCGGGTTCCACCTGGACCCCGACGTGCTCGTCGAGTCGCTGGGCGTCGCCTCCCGGCAGCGGCTCGAGATCCTGAAGGTGCTGTACCGCGGCGCCAAGATCATCATCCTCGACGAGCCGACCGCCGTGCTCGTCCCGCAGGAGGTCGAGGCGCTCTTCGCGAACCTCGAAGGACTGAAGGCCGAGGGTCACACCATCCTGTTCATCTCCCACAAGCTCGACGAGGTCCTGTCGATCGCCGACGCGATCACGGTCCTGCGTCGCGGGACCACCGTCGGCCACCCCGACCCGTCGAGCGCCACCAAGCGGCAGCTGGCCGAGCTCATGGTCGGGTCCGAGCTGCCGTCGCCCGCGACCGAGGAGTCGACCGTCACCGAGACCGTCCAGCTGTCGGTCGAGGACCTCACGATGGTCGACGAGTTCGGCCGTACGGTCCTCGAGGGGATCAACCTGCAGATCCACCGCGGCGAGGTGCTGGGCATCGCCGGCGTGGAGGGCAACGGGCAGAACGAGCTCGTCGAGGGCATCCTCGCCATGCGGCCCGCCACCGGCCGGGTGCGCCTCGGGGACGAGGACATGTCCCGCTGGGGGACACGACGCCGGCGCGCAGCAGGTGTGGGCTACATCCCGGAGGACCGGCACCGGCACGGACTCCTCCTCGACTCCCCGCTCTGGGAGAACCGCGTCCTCGGGCACACCTACGAGGACGTCGCCGTCAAGGGCGGCTGGATCAACCGCGGTGGATCGCGGCGGGACGCGGAGCGGATCGTCGAGCAGTACGACGTCCGGACCCCCGGCATCGACACGATGGCCCGCGCGCTGTCCGGCGGCAACCAGCAGAAGTTCATCGTCGGGCGCGAGCTCTCCGGTGAGCCGAGCCTGCTCATCGCCTCCCACCCCACCCGAGGCGTCGACGTCGGTGCCCAGGCAGCGATCTGGGACCAGATCAAGGACGCCCGCCGGGCGGGCCTCGCGGTCCTCCTGATCTCTGCCGACCTCGACGAGCTCATCGGCCTCTCCGACCGGATCGAGGTCATCCTGCGGGGTCGTCTCGTCGGCACCTTCGACCCGCGTACGGTCACCCCGCAGGACCTCGGTGAGGCCATGACGGGCGGACAGGAGGAAGAATGAACCGCCTGCGCAACATCGCCGTGGCCGTGGCCGCGCCCCTCCTCGCGATCGCGTTCTCGCTCGCGGTCACGAGCCTGGTCATCGAGATCTCCGGCGGCTCTGCCGCTGACTTCATCGGGATCATCTTCTCCTGGCCGGCCGACCGGATCCTGGTCAACATCGCCAACCAGACGTCGTTGATCTATCTCTCCGCGCTCGCCGCCGCCGTCGGCTTCCGGATGAACCTCTTCAACATCGGTGTCGAGGGCCAGTACCGCATGGCCGCGTACGCCGGTGCGCTGTTCGCGGGGGCTGCGCTCCTGCCCGGTGCTCTCAACGTGATCGGGGCGCTGCTGGTGGCCGTGGCGGCCGGCGCCGCCTGGGCCGGGATCGCAGGCCTGCTGCGCGTGACGCGCGGCGTCAGCGAGGTCATCTCGACGATCATGCTGAACGCCATCGCGGTGACGATCACCGGCTACCTGATCAACACCTACGGCGTCAAGGCCGGTGACTCCCGCCGTACCGAGGTGATCCCCGAGTCCAGCCAGGTGCCGGGCTGGCAGCCCTTCGAGAAGGCCGCCGGGGAGGTCTGGACCCTCGGCCTGCTCGCCGTCCTCGCGGGAGTCGCCTTCTGGCTCGTGCTCAACAAGACACGGTTCGGCTTCGACCTGCGAGCCACCGGGCAGTCGGAGTCCGCCGCGGTCGCGAGCGGTGTGAACACCAAGAAGATGACGATCCTGACGATGCTCATCTCCGGTGGCATCGCCGGTCTCATCTGGATGCCGTCGCTGTTCGGCAGCGCCCACTACTACGGCACCACCTTCCAGGTCGGCCTCGGCTTCACGGGTATCGCGGTGGCGCTCCTCGGACGCAACCGAGCGCTGCCGATCGCCTTCGCCGCCCTGCTGTTCGCCTATCTCAACGAGCAGTCGAACCGCCTCACGATCGAGGCCGGCATCTCGGTCGAGGTCATCCAGATCACCCAGGGCATCATCGTGCTCGCCGTGGTCATCGCCTACGAGCTGGTGCGTCGATATCGCGTCCGGTCCGAGGAGCAGAGGGTCGCCCAGACCCGCCAGGACACGACCACCGAGGAGGTCCCGGCATGAGCACCGTGGTCACGACGACGACGCCGCCGCCTCCTCCCGCACCGTCGGCCTCGGTCGGACGGTCGTACCGCTGGCTGATCGTCACCTTCGGCTTCCTGGCGATCGTGTCGTCGGTGCGGCTGATCAGCGGCGCCCACGAGATCGACTCCGTGGGCACCATCCAGGCCGCTCTGATCGCGACCTGCCCGATCCTGCTCGCCGCGCTCGGCGGCGTCTGGGCCGAGCGCGCCGGCATCGTCAACATCGGGCTCGAGGGACAGATGATCCTCGGGACCTGGGGTGCGGCCTACTTCACCTACTTCTACGGTCCGTGGGGCGGCCTCCTCGGTGCCGCGCTCATGGGCGCCCTCGGCGGCCTCCTTCACGCCGTCGCCACGGTGACGTTCGGGGTCGACCACATCGTCTCCGGTGTCGCGCTCAACATCATCGGCGCCGGAGCCGTCGCGTTCCTCGCCGAGGCCTACTTCCGGGACCTCGACGGCGGCGGCATCAAGCAGCTCACCGGTCTCGAGACGCCACCCAAGGTGGAGATCCCCTGGCTGGGCGACGCCGCGGCCGAGCTCGCCGGCAAGCACTGGTTCGTGATCTCCGACCTCGCGGCGGTGGTCGCAGCGCTCACCCGCAACATGTCGATCATGGTCTACCTGGTGGCGGCACTCGTGCTGTTCACGGCATGGATCCTGTGGCGCACGACCTTCGGACTCCGGCTGCGCTCGTGCGGAGAGAACCCGCAGGCTGCGGAGACCCTCGGGGTCAACGTCTACCTCTTCAAGTACGTCGCGGTCGTCATCTCCGGTGTCTTCGCCGGTCTCGGTGGCTACATGCTCGTGCTCGTGGCCTCCAGCGGCTTCGTCACCGGGCAGACCGGTGGCCGTGGCTACATCGGGCTCGCGGCCATGATCTTCGGCAACTGGCGACCGTTCGGCGCCGCGGGCGCCGCGACGATGTTCGGCTACACCGACGCGATGCAGCTGCGCAACGCCGACGCCGTGCACGCGCTGCTGCTCCTGGTCGCGGTGCTGCTCCTGGTCTTCACCGTCCTGCGCCTGCGGCAGGGCGACCGCAAGAACGCGATCCTCTTCGCCGCCGTGGGTGTCGGCTTCCTGGCCTGGTTCCTGCTGAGCGACGAGGTGCCGCGCGAGTTCGCCGGCATGACGCCGTACGTCGCGACGCTGCTGGTGCTCGCGCTCGGGACGCAACGGCTGCGGATGCCCGCGGCCGACGGGAAGCCGTACCGGAAGGGGCAGGCAGGATGACGGACGCAACACCCACGGTGACCGTCGACTGGCCCGCCCTGCGCGAGGCGGCTGTCGCGGTGATGGAGCGCGCGTACGCTCCGTACTCGCGCTACCGCGTGGGTGCGGCGGGCCTGGTCGACGACGGCCGTGTCGTGGTCGGCTGCAACGTCGAGAACGCGGCGTACGGGGTCGCGCTCTGCGCCGAGTGCGGGATGGTCTCGGCGCTGCACTCCACCGGAGGTGGTCGCCTGGTCGCCGTGGTGTGCGTCGACGGCCACGGCGACCCGGTGATGCCGTGCGGTCGGTGCCGTCAGCTGCTCTGGGAGAGCGGTGGGCCCCAGATGCTCCTGGACGGGCCGCGTGGCGTCGTGCCGATGACCGAGGTCCTCCCGGACGCCTTCGACGACGGCGACCTCGCGACGGGCCGCTGAGCGCCGCGGGCGATGATGGAGGCGTGAAGACCGACGTCGACCTCAGCGATCCCGCGTTCGTCGCGGATCCGTACCCGGTGCTCGCCGAGCTGCGTGCCGCAGGCCCGCTGCTGTGGCACGAGCCGTCCCGGCGCTGGCTCGCCACCACCCACGACGCGGTCAGCCAGACGCTGCGCAACCGACGGCTCGGCCGCCTCTGGCGGGACTGGGAGCCGGTCGACGACATGGAGCCGTTCAACGCTCTGCACCGCAACCAGATGATGGAGAACGAGCCGCCCGCACACACGCGGCTGCGGCGGCTCGTCGCCGGTGCCTTCGGGCGCGGCCACGTCGAACGGATGCGGCCACGCGTCGAGGCGCTGACCGCAGGGCTGCTCGACGGGCTCTCGGGCACGGCCGACATCCTCGGCGACTACGCCGAGCCGCTGCCGGTCTACGTGATCTGCGACCTGCTCGGTGTGCCGGGCGCCGACCACGCGCAGCTGCGCGCGTGGTCGCAGGCCATCGTGCACATGTACGAGCAGGGCGTCGACGACACGACCAAGCGGGAGGCCATCGAGGCGAGCGTGGCCTTCAGCGCGTACGTCGCCGAGCTGGTGGACGAGCGCAAGGCGCAGATGGCGCAGGGCATCCGCGGGGAGGACCTTCTCACCGACCTCATCGCCGAGCGAGACACCGCCTCGGGCGGCGCGGCCCGCCTCAGCGAGGACGAGCTGGTCGCCACCGTGGTGCTGCTGCTCAACGCCGGTCACGAGGCCTCGGTCAACGTCTTCGGCAACGGAGTCCATGCGCTCCTGTCGCACCCCGAGCAGCGTGACCGCGTGCTCTCCGGGGAGGTGTCGGTGACCACGGCGCTCGAGGAGATGATCCGTTACGACGCGGCGCTGCAGATGTTCGAGCGGACGGCGACCGAGGACGTCGACGTCGCCGGCACCCTGGTCCGCGAGGGCGACACGGTCGCCTGTCTCATGGGATCGGCCAACCGTGACGCCGCCGTCTTCACCGACCCCGAGGCGTTCGACGTCGCCCGCGATCCGAACCCGCACGTCGGCTTCGGGATGGGACTGCACTTCTGCCTCGGTGCACCGCTGGCCAGGATGGAGCTCGAGATCTCGATCTCGCGCCTCCTCCAGCGGTTCCCCCGGCTGGAGCTGACCGGGGTCGCCCCGCGTCGGCCCACCTGGGTGCTGCGAGGCTTCGAGTCCGTACAGATCAACCTCGGGGAGGCAGCATGACGATGTCAGGGCACGACGCGGTCGAGGTGATCGCGGCGAAGCGGGACGGCCACGTGCTGACCGGATCTCAGATCGACTGGGTCGTCGACGGCTTCACCAGCGGTGAGGTCGCCGACGTGCAGATGGCCTCGCTGGCGATGGCGATCGTGCTCAACGGCATGGAGTTCACCGAGATCGCCCGGTGGACCGACGCGATGATCCGCAGCGGTGAGCGGATGGACTTCTCCGGTCTCTCGTGGCCGACCGCGGACAAGCACTCGACCGGGGGAGTGGGCGACAAGATCACGCTCCCGCTCGCCCCGCTCGTCGCGGCCTGCGGCGTCGCGGTCCCGCAGCTGTCGGGCCGTGGACTGGGCCACACCGGTGGCACCCTCGACAAGCTCGAGTCCATCCCGGGCTGGCGCGCCGAGATCTCCAACGAGGAGATGATGGCCCAGCTCGAGGACGTGGGCGCCGTGATCTGCGCGGCGGGCAAGGGGTTGGCGCCGGCCGACAAGAAGCTCTATGCGCTGCGCGACGTCACCGGCACCGTCGAGTCGATCCCGCTGATCGCGAGCTCGATCATGAGCAAGAAGATCGCCGAGGGGACGGGCTCGCTGGTCCTGGACGTGAAGGTCGGGTCCGGCGCGTTCATGAAGGACCTCGACGCCGCACGCGAGCTCGCCCGCACGATGGTCGCGCTCGGCAAGGACGCAGGCGTCGACACCCGCGCCCTGGTCACCGACATGTCGACACCTCTCGGGCTGACCGCGGGCAACGCGATGGAGGTGCGCGAGTCGGTCGAGGTGCTCGCGGGCGGTGGTCCCGCGGACGTCGTGGAGCTCACGGTCGCCCTGGCGCGGGAGATGCTCTCGGCCGCCGGCCGAGAAGACGTCGACCCGGCCGACGTGCTGGCGTCCGGTCGCGCGATGGACGTCTGGCGCCGGATGATCACGGCCCAGGGTGGGGACCCCGATGCCGAGCTGCCTCGTGCCCGCGACATCCAGGTGGTCGCTGCCGAGCGTGACGGCTTCGTCACCCGGCTGGACGCGATGGCCGTCGGGCTCGCCGCCTGGCGCCTGGGCGCAGGCCGCTCGCGGCCCGGGGAGTCGGTGCAGGCGGCGGCCGGTGTCGAGCTGCACGTGCGGCCCGGTGACGCCGTGCGCGAGGGGGAGCCGATCATGACGCTGCACACGGACACGCCGGAGCGGTTCCCCCGCGCCCTCGCCGCGCTCGAGGGTGGCTACGACATCGGCGACGCGGCGCCCTCCGTGGCCGGCTCCCCGGTCCTGGAGCGCATCGTCTGACGGCGGCGAACTAGGCTGACCCGATGGTCAGTCCCGAGCAGATCGCACGCGTCCCGAAGGTCCTCCTGCACGACCACCTCGACGGCGGTGTGCGTCCGTCGACCGTCGCCGACATCGCGGACCGCACAGGGCACGAGCTGCCGGTCGACGATCACGCCGCGCTCGGGCAGTGGTTCGCCGACGCCGCGAACTCGGGCAGTCTCGTGCGCTACCTCGAGACGTTCGAGCACACGGTCGGTGTCATGCAGACCACCGAGGACCTCGTGCGTGTGGCGCGCGAGTGCGCCGAGGACCTCGCCGACGACGGCGTCCTCTATGCCGAGGTGCGCTGGGCGCCCGAGCAGCACCTTCGTGAAGGGCTCTCGCTGACCGGCGCCGTCGACGCGGTACGCGAAGGCTTCGCCCAGGGGACGGCGGAGGCCGCACGTCGCGGCCGCACGATCCACGCGCGGCAGATCCTGACGGCCATGCGGCACCAGGCGCGGTCGTTGGAGATCGCCGAGCTGGCGGTCGCCTACCGCGATCGCGGTGTCGTCGGTTTCGACATCGCCGGAGCCGAGGCCGGCTATCCTCCGACCCGCCACCTCGACGCCTTCGAGTACATGCATCGCGAGAACGCCCACTTCACCATCCACGCGGGTGAGGCGTTCGGGCTGCCGTCGATCTGGCAGGCGATCCAGTGGTGCGGTGCCGACCGGCTCGGTCACGGCGTGCGCATCATCGACGACATCGACATCAGTGACCCAGAGCGTCCCCGACTGGGCCGGCTGGCGGCGTACGTCCGTGACAAGCGCATCCCGCTCGAGCTGTGCCCGTCGTCGAACGTGCAGACCGGGGCGGCCGCGTCGATCGCCGAGCACCCCATCGGCACGCTCGCTCGGCTCGGCTTCCGGGTGACGGTGAACACCGACAACCGCCTCATGAGCCAGACCTCGTTGTCACGCGAGATGGGCCTTCTCGTGGACGCCTTCGGCTACGACCTGGACGACCTCAGATGGTTCACGGTGAACGCGATGAAGAGCGCGTTCCTGCCGTTCGACGAGCGCCTCGCACTGATCCAAGATGCGATCAAGCCTGCTTATGGTATTTAGCAATTCGGACTCTGCTACCTTGTGCGCAGTCGTGTGTGAAACGTGCCACGAGTTAGGGAGATTCTATGGGCGGGCGTCATGCCGTTGCCAAGGAGTCCGATTCCGGCCACAAGTGGCAGTACGGCATCGGGCTCGTGGTCATCGCCACCATTTTGACCGGGGTGTTCGTCCTTCAGGAGGACGACAACCCCGCTGCTGCGTCGTGCTCCACGACGCGCGACGTCACCGTCGCGGCCGCGCCTGAGATCGCGCCGGTCGTCGAGGCGGCGACCAAGCGCGTCAGCGGCGACGCGTGCGCGAAGTTCACGGTCGAGCCACAGGCTCCCGCTCTCGTCGCGCAGACGTTGGCGATCGGCGAAGGCGCACCCGATCTCTGGATCCCGGACTCGTCGCTCTGGCTCGCCCGCGTCAGCGCGCAGCTCGTCGAGGGCGCGCAGGGGCCTCAGGAGATCGCCAAGTCGGTTGCCCTGTCACCGATCGTCCTGGCGCTGCCCAAGGACGGCCCCGGGCGTCCGGAGACGTGGCTCCAGGCGATGTCGGACCCGAAGTTTACGACCGGGGACGCGCTCGCCACGACCTCGGCGGCTGTCCCTCTGCTTGCGGCGCAGGCCGAGGCGGCCAAGGGGCTGATGAGTGCCGACCAGGTCAGCGCGACGATGGTCACCATCGCCCAGCGGCAGTCGGTCACCACACCCAAGACCAATCCGTCGGAGCTCCTCGCGGAGGTTGCGAAGGCCGGGGGCAGCACGGTCGTGAGCGAGCAGGCGTTTGCCGCGCAGGAGGCCAGCCCGTTCGTCGCGGTCGTCCCCCAGACGGGCAGTCTGCTACTCGACTACCCGATGGCGGCGACGTCGGACAACCCGGGCAACAAGGAGGTCGGCAAGGCGCTCGCCTCGGCGCTCGGTTCGGCCGACGGCGTCAAGGACCTCACCGCCGCCGGGTTCCGGACCCCGAAGGGCGAGCCCCTGCCCGAGGGCGTGGGCGTCGGCAAGTTCGCCCCCATCACGATCGACAACCCTCAGCTGGTCGCGCAGACGTTGCGCAAGTGGTCCGTCATCGCCCTGCCGGCGCAGATGCTCTCGGTGGTCGACGTGTCGGGCTCGATGGAGGCGCAGGCCGGTGACTCGAGCCGGATGGCGTTGACCGTCGAGGCGGCGCTGACCGGCCTGTCGCTGATGCCCGACTCCTGGTCGGTCGGCTCGTGGGCCTTCTCCCACCGGATCGACGGCACGCAGGACTGGAAGAAGCTCGCCGCGATCCGCAAGCTCGGCACCGTCACCGATGGCGTCAAGCACCGTGATCTCGGCGTCGACGCGACGCGATCGATGCCCTCGCTCGTCGGAGGCGGCACCGGCCTGTACGACACGACCCTCGCGGCGTGGCGCACGGTGCAGGCGCAGTACGACCCGAAGTCGATCAACTCGGTCGTGATCCTGACCGACGGAAAGAACGAGGACGCCAACAGCCTCTCGCTGTCGGAGCTGCTCGCCACGCTGCAGCGCGAGCGTGACCCCGCTCGCCCGGTGATCGTCATCACGATCGGCATCACGAAGGACGCGGACGCATCGGCGCTCGAGAAGATCGCGAAGGCCACGGGCGGCCAGTCCTACATCGCCCGTGAGCCGGACGAGATCGCGAACGTGTTCGTCAAGGCACTGGAAGCCCGCGGTTAGCTCCACCCGCATGCCGTCGCTCCGCCCGGGACATCGGGGCGGAGCGGCGGCGTCGAGGGACGCCGCCGGCAGCCGTTCACGAGTCAAGGAGCAGACATGGGCGGGCGACACGCCGGGGACAAGGACCTGGGGGCTCGCGGGGGCCTGAAGTACGCGGTCGGTGCCGTGGCGCTCGTGGTCGCGGTCGCGGTGGTCGGCGTTCTGGTGGCTCGCCACGACGACCCTTCCGCATCAGCAGGGTGCGGCTCGGACGTGGTGGTCCGGGTCGCCGTCGCCCCGGAGGCGGAGGATCTCGTCGCCGCGGCAGCACGACGTGTGGATCGCGGCTCGTGCCTCACCTATGACGTGGTGGGAGAGCCCCCGGCGCTCACCGCGCAGTCGGTGGCGATCGGTGACGGCGCGCCGGAGCTGTGGGTCCCGGACTCGTCGGTGTGGGTGTCGCGGGTGTCGTCCCAGCTCGTCGAGGGCGTCGCTGCGCCGAAGACGGTCGTGCGTTCGATCGCCAGCACCCCTGTGGTCCTGGCGTGGCCGAAGTCAGACGGACCCCACCCCTCGTCCTGGCTCTCGGTGCTCACCAGCGCGACGTTCACCGCGGGCGACCCGCTCGCCACTGCCACCGCCGCGGGGCCGCTCCTCGCTGCCTACGCGGAAGCTGCCCGCGGAGTCTCGCCCACGACGTTCAACACCGTGAGTGCCGCTCAGGTGAGGCTCGCGCAGCGCCAGTCCGGCAACCCGCCTCCGACCGATCCCGCGGCGCTGCTCGCGGCGGTCGCGAAGTCGGGCGGCAGCACGGTCGTCAGCGAGCAGGCGTTCAACGCCTGGTCCGAGTCGTCTGCCGCGTTCGACCCGGTGCTGCCGACCTCGGCCAGCCTCGCGCTCGGCTATCCGCTGGTGGCGGTCTCCGGTGACTCCGAGCACGACGAGGCGGCGGAGGCACTGGGTGATGCGCTGATGTCGAAGCCTTCACAGGCCGCGTTCACGAAGGCCGGGTTCCGCTCTCCTCTGGGTGAACCCTTGGAGTCGGGACGGAGCGTCGGTGACTTCGAGGCGATGTCCCTCTCGGACGACGCGATCGTCGCCGACACCATCAAGCGGTGGTCGCTCATCGCGATGCCGGCCCGGGCGCTCGCGGTGATCGACGTGTCCAAGCAGATGAAGGCGCGTGCTGGCGGGTCGACCAAGATGGCGCTGACCGCGCAGGCCGCACTCAAGGGCCTTGGCCTGATGCCGGACTCGTGGGCGCTCGGTACGTGGGTGTTCTCCGAGAAGCTCGACGGCAAGAAGGACTGGAAGGCGCTCGCATCGATGCAGCGCCTGGACGCGAAGGACGGGGCGGGCACCCAGCGCCAGAAGGTGACCCGTGTCATCCAGAGTCTGCCCAAGCGGGTCGGTGGGCGCACCGGGCTCTATGACGTGACGCTCGCGGCCTACCGTGAGGTGCAGGCGTCCTACGATCCCAAGACGGTCAACTCGGTGATCATCCTGACCGGCGGGCGCAACGACGACCCCGGGAGCATCTCCCAGGGCGAGCTCGTGGCGGCGCTGCAGCGCGAGCGGGACCCAGCCCGTCCGGTCGTGGTGGTGGCGATCGGTATCACCCAGGACGCGGACGGCTTCGCCCTGCAGAAGATCGCCACGGCCAGCGGCGGGCAGGTCTACCTCGCGCGCGAGCCGGACGAGATCGTGGACGTCTTCATCAACGCCTTGCAGTCGCGCTACTGAGCCTTCGCGCTACTGAGCCGTCACCCTCGTCGCCGTCGTCACCGTCGTGTGGCGGCGGCGACGATGTCGATGTGGCGCTCGGCCCGGCGTGGCGTCATCGGGCGGCAGCCGTGGTCGACCGCCTCCGCGACGACGGTCGGTTCCTCCCGCATGAGGTGCCAGCCGCGTCGGAGGAGAACGGGGAGCGGCTTGCGCTTCTCGCGCAGGTCGCGCACGAGCCGGAGGACGAATGTGACGACGCGGTGGTGCCGCACGCAGATGGCGTCGGCGAGGAGCCCGCGCCGCGCGAGCTCGGCGACGACCGCCTGGGCGAACAGCCCTTCGGCCACCACCGTTGTGGCGTCACCGAGAGCGACCGTGTGCCTCCCCGTCTGCCGGCTGAGGGCGATGTCGTACACAGGGACCTCGACCTCGCCGGTCGTGCACAGGCGCTCGAGGGCGTCGCACGCGGCGGCGGCGTCCCACGATCGGGCGTCGTCCCAGTCGACGACCTCGGTGTCGCCGAACGTGATGGTCGGCAGCAGCGGGTCGTCGCCCTCGCGGTAGAAGTCGTCGAGCCGGACCACGGGCAGGCCGCTGCGTTCGGCCACGCGGGACTTGCCGGAGCCTGACGGCCCGGTGAGGACCACGACCCCGGGGGAGCGGTGAGCGGTCACACGCCGACGGGGTGCCAGACGGTCTTCGTCTCGAGGAAGGCCGTCATCCGGGAGAGCGACGGCTCTGCAGCCCAGTCCGGCCTGCTCGGGCGTACGACGCGCTTCAGGTTGACGGCGGCCTCCGCCTCGAGGTCGGTGGCGAGCGAGGCGTCGTCGACGCCGGTGAGGTCGAGCCCGTTGACGTCCAGATGACCGGCGAGCCACGGGGCGACGTCCGCTGCGTCCGCAGTGAGGATGTTGACGACCCCACCGGGCACGTCGGACGTGGCGAGGACCTCG
The DNA here is from genome assembly GCF_028803055.1 of Mumia sp. NCBI lineage: Bacteria > Bacillati > Actinomycetota > Actinomycetes > Propionibacteriales > Nocardioidaceae > Mumia > Mumia sp. The sequence continues at coordinate 18,584 of NZ_JARBCJ010000005.1, read as the reverse complement.
GAGAGCGTCACCGCCGGGAGCGGGCGGGCGTACGACGTCACGACCACCGCGGTGTTGCCGGAGACGATGACGGGAGCCAGCACGCTGACGAGCCCGAGGAGGCTGTCGTCCTGCGGCGCGACCACGACGACCACGCCCGTCGGCTCGGGGGACGACAGGTTGAAGTAGGGGCCGGCCACCTGGTTGGCGTTGCCGGTGACCTGCGCGAGCTTGTCGGCCCACCCTGCGTACCAGACCCACCGGTCGACCGCGGCGTCGACGACCTTCGAGGCCTGCTGGGTGTTGAGGCCCTCGGCCGAGACGACGTCGGACATGAACTGGTCGTGGCGACCCTCGATCATCTCGGCCACCCGATAGAGGATCTGTCCGCGGTTGTAGGGGGTGCGGGCGCTCCAGCCGCCGAAGGCCTTCCGGGCCGCACCGACCGCGTCTCGGCCGTCCTTGCGCGACGCCTTGGCGGCGTTGGCGAGGAAGCGTCCCTCGGTGTCGAGGACCTCGTAGGTGTGCCCCGACTCCGACCGCGGGAACGACCCGCCGATGTAGAGCTTGTAGGTCTTGCGCACGTCGAGCCGGCTCATGCGGTCTCGCCCTCCTGCAGGTATGCGGCGAGGCCCTGGCGGCCACCCTCGCGGCCGTAGCCGGACTCCTTGTAGCCGCCGAAGGGCGACGCCGGGTCGAACTTGTTGAACGTGTTGGCCCACACCACGCCGGCTCGCAGCCGGTCGGCGATGGCCAGGATGCGCGAGCCCTTGTCGGTCCACACTCCGGCCGAGAGGCCGTACGGGGTGTTGTTGGCCTTCGCGACCGCCTCGTCGGGTGTCCTGAAGCTGAGGACCGACAGCACGGGGCCGAAGATCTCCTCGCGCGCGATCCGGTGCGCCTGCGTGACGCCGGTGAACACCGTCGGTGCGTACCAGAAGCCGGAGCTCGGCAGCTCGCACGGTGGCGACCAGCGCTCGGCACCCTCGGCGTCACCCGCGTCGGCGAGCTCGGTGATGCGCTCGAGCTGCTCGCGCGAGTTGATCGCCCCGATGTCGGTGTTCTTGTCGAGCGGGTCGCCCACGCGCAGGGTCGCCATCCGGCGCTTGAGCCGTTCCATCACCTCGTCGTAGACGTTCTCCTGGACGAGCAGCCGCGACCCGGCACAGCAGACGTGGCCCTGGTTGAAGAAGATGCCCGAGACGATGCCCTCGATCGCCTGGTCCATCGGCGCGTCCTCGAAGACGATGTTGGCGGCCTTGCCGCCGAGCTCGAGGGTGAGTCGCTTGTCCGTGCCCGCGACCGCGCGGGCGATCTGTCGACCCACGTCGGTGGAGCCGGTGAACGCGACCTTGTCGATGCCCGGGTGCGACACGAGCGTCTGACCGGTCGTTCCCGCGCCCGTCACGATGTTGACGACGCCCGGCGGGAGATCGGCCTGCTGGCAGATCTCGGCGAACAGCAGCGCGGTGAGGGGCGTCGTCTCGGCCGGCTTGAGGACGACGGTGTTGCCGGCGGCGAGGGCCGGCGCGATCTTCCAGCTGAGCATGAGCAGCGGGAAGTTCCACGGGATGACCTGTGCGGCGACGCCGAGCGGGCGCGGGTTGGCGCCGAGGCCGGCGTACGACAGCTTGTCGGCCCATCCCGCGTAGTAGAAGAACCACTGCGAGACCAGCGGGATGTCGACGTCGCGCGACTCGCGGATCGGCTTGCCGTTGTCGAGCGACTCGAGCACGGCCAGCTCTCGGCTCCGCTCGGCGAGGATGCGGGCGATCCGGTAGAGGTACTTCGCGCGCTCGCGGCCCGGCATCCGGGACCAGCCGGCGAACGCCCGCCGCGCGGCGTCCACGGCGAGGTCGACGTCGGCCTCGGTGGCCTCGGTGACCTCGGCGAGGACCTCTTCGGTGGCGGGGTTGACCGTCTTGAACGTACGGCCGTCGCTGCCCTCGGTGAACGCGCCGTCGATGAACAACCCGTACGAGGGCTGGAGGTCGACGACGGAGCGCGACTCGGGGGCGGGCGCGTAGTCGAGCCCGGTCGGGGGGACAACGGGGGGATCGGTGAACTCAGCCATCGGTGCCTCAGTCGATCGTCACGTAGTCGGGGCCGGAGTAGCGACCGGTCTTGAGCTTCTGTCGCTGCATCAGCAGGTCGTTCAGCAGGCTCGACGCGCCGAACCGGAACCAGGTCGGCGTCATCCAGTCGATCCCTGCGGTCTCGTTGACCGTCACGAGGTACTTGATCGCGTCTTTGGTGGTGCGGATCCCGCCGGCGGGCTTCACGCCCACCTGGCGGCCGAAGGCGTCGCGGTAGTCGCGGACCGCCTCGAGCATCAACAGGGTGACCGGCAGCGTGGCGGCCGGGGAGACCTTGCCCGTGCTCGTCTTGATGAAGTCGGCGCCGGCCAGCATCGCCAGCCACGACGCCTTGCGGACGTTGTCGTACGTCGCGAGCTCGCCGGTCTCCAGGATGACCTTGAGGTGGGCGTGGGTGCCGTCGGGGCGCTCGCACGCGGCGCGGATCGCGACGATCTCCTCGTAGACCTTCTGCAGGTCGCCGGCGAGGAAGGCGCCCCTGTCGATGACCATGTCGATCTCGCTCGCGCCGGCAGCGACGGCGTACTCGGTGTCGATCACCTTCACCTCCAGCGGTGCGCGGCCGGAGGGGAACGCGGTCGCGACGCTGGCCACGCCGACAGGGGCGTCGCCGAGGGCCTCGCGCGCTGTGCCGACGAGGTCGGGATAGACGCAGACGGCGGCGACACGGGGGCAGGTCGGGTCGGAGGGGTCCGGACGCAGCGCCTTGGCGGCGAGGGAGCGGACCTTGCCGGGGGTGTCGGAGCCCTCGAGGGTGGTCAGGTCGACCATCGAGATCGCGAGGTCGATCGCGGTGCGCTTGGCGTCCTTCTTGATCGATCGGGTCGCGAGCGCGGCGGCGCGTGCCTCCAGTCCGACCTGGTCGACGCCCGAGAGGTCGCCCAGCACGGTCCGGACGTCAGCGGCGTTGCCGAGGTCGGTCGGTGTCGTGGTCACCCCGACAGTCTAGGCGGGGGCCTTGGGGCGCCGTCCCCGCGCTGCGGGCATGCTGGGGTCATGACTGACGCACACGCACCCGTCCTGGTCGGTATCGACGGTTCCGACGACAGCATCCGAGCACTCCGCTGGGGCATGCGGTACGCGCGAGCGGTGGGAGCGCCGGTGCGCGCAGTCGGCGTCCTCACCGACGACCTGGCGGCCTCCGAGGCCGCCGACGAGGTCGAGGAGAGCCTTCTCGCCGAGGCTCGCGCCCTCCTCGACGGTGACGGCGTGCCGTCGTACGAGGTCGAGACCCGCACCGGCAAGCCGGCCGAGCAGCTCGTCCGCTGCGCCGAGGAGTCCTCGGTGGTCGTGATGGGCAGCCGGGGGCACAGCACGCTCTCGGACCTCGTCGTGGGGTCGGTCAGCCAGCACGTCGCCCGGCAGTCCCCGCGCCCGGTCATCGTCGTCCGTGAGCAGGCGCAGGCTCAGGCGACCCGCGTCGTGGTGGGCACCGACGGCTCGGACGGCAGCCGCCCCGCCCTCGAGTGGGCCTTCGCGTATGCCGAGGCCGCGGGCGTCGAGCTCGCGGTGGTCTACGGGTTCCAGACGTCGGCGTCGAGCCCGGCGATCCTGTCCGGCTTCATTCCCACCACCGTGGGGGACGAGATCGCCGTCGCGGAGGACATGCTGAAGGACGTGGTGGCGCCGTACGCGGCTCGTTTCCCCGGCGTCGCGGTGACGCGAGAGGCGATCACCGTCCCGGCCTCGGTCGCGCTCGCGGAGGCCTCGGAGACCGCGGCGCTGGTCGTCGTCGGGTCCCGTGGCCGCGGGGCCTTCGAGGGCATGCTCCTGGGCTCGGTGAGCCAGGGCCTGCTGCACCGTGCGCGCTGCAGCGTGGCCGTCGTGCGCTGAGGGGTAACGAACGAGGACCAGGGATCGTGGCCGCCACCGGCCGCGATCCCTGGTCCCTTTGTCACACCCCAGAGTTCTTGTGTCCGGTTTGTCATGATATGTAGGCTTGACCCATTGGAGAACGGCCGAGGTTCTGGCCGTGTGTGCTGAAACCCCGGTCCCCCGACGGGTGGTGGTCGGCGCAGGATGACGACGATCCGCTCCTGACGTCCGGCGCCCGCCGGTCAATCCGTACGCCGTGACCCCCGGAGCGTACGAGCACCTCCGTAAATGCTGAGACCCCTCGGCTGCTCGTGCCTGTCTTCCCTGCTCCTCCGTGGTCGCGGAACCCCCGCCCCGGAACAGGAGAAGTCCATGGCGACCCATGCCCTCGCCCTCACGACTCGCCGCGCGATCACGATCGCCCTGGCAGTCATCACCGTGCTCGGCCTCACAGCCTTCGCGTCGCCCTCGACGGCCTCCGCCGCCATCGACGACTCGGCCCGCAAACAGGCCGTCCGCGGGATCGACGTCTCGGGTCACCAGCACCCCCGTGGCCGTGCGATCAACTTCCGCAAGGTCCGCAAGGCCGGCTACGGCTTCGCGTTCGTCAAGGCCACCGAAGGCCGCGGCTTCGTCAACGAGTACGCGAAGGTGGACGGCCGCGCCAGCGTCCGAGCCGGCCTCGCGACCGGCTTCTACCACTTCGCGCGACCGACGAGCTCCGCGCGTGCACAGGCTCGCCACTTCGTCCGGCAGGTGCGGCGGACCGATGTGAAGGCGCCGATGCTCGTGCTGGACCTCGAGGTCTCCGACGGCCGCTCGCCGGCCCACATCCGAGCGTGGACCAAGACCTGGCTCACCACCGTCGAACGGCTCAGCGGCCAGCGGCCGATCATCTACACCGGTCCCGGGTTCTGGTCGAGCAACGTGGGGGCGCGTCGCACGTTCGCGCGCTACCCCCTGTGGGTCGCCCATTACGGGACCAGGCTGCCGAAGGTGCCGTCCCCGTGGAACAAGTACGCGATCTGGCAGCACTCCAGCACCGGTCGCGTCCCGGGTGTCCCCGGTCGTGCTGACGTGAACATCGCTCCCCGCAAGGTGCTCAACGCGCTGGCTGCCGGGGAGACCCTTCCCGGGCGCGCCACGGCGCCGCCGGTGAGCCGCAGTGCGAAGCGCCCGGCAGCGGGCACGGCCAAGGCTCCCGCGCGTCAGCCCGCCGCCAAGAAGCCGGCTGCCACGAAGCCGGCGGCCAAGCCGCTCCCGGACTTCGTCCGGATGGCGCCGGTGCCGGACTTCCTCTCGCACGTCGGCCCGCACCTCGGGATCACGATCCCCTCGCAGGCCGACTGACGCTCGACCCGACCCTCGGCCCTCGACGGCCCTCTCGCTTCTCGGCGAGAGGGCCGTTGACGTCTTACTCCCGCAGTAATACTCTGAGTCGGGTACTCGATTTCGAGGAGAAGGTGGCCATGGCCGTACGCCGACCGTCCAACGCGCTCGCGCTGGCGGTGCTGTCGCTGCTGTCGGAGCGCCCGATGCATCCGTACGAGATGTCGAGCACACTGCGCCAGCGTCACAAGGAGGAGAGCATCCGTCTCAACTACGGCTCCCTCTACTCCGTCGTCGAGTCGCTGCAGAAGAAGGGCCTGATCTCCGCGCGCGAGACGGTGCGCGAGGGGCGACGCCCTGAGCGGACGGTGTACGAGATCACCCCAGACGGTCAGGTCATGATGACCGACTGGCTGAGCGAGCTCTTGAGCGAGCCGACGGCGCAGTTCACCGACTTCGAAGCGGCGCTGTCGCTCGTCGCGACGCTGCCACCGGAGGACGTCGTGCCGCTCCTCGAGCGCAGGCTCGCCGAGCTCGCCTTCCAGAGACGGGCGTACGAGGCGATCCGCGCGGCGGTCCCCGGCGGCTTCCCGCGGCTGTTCGTCGTCGAGAGCGACTACCAGCAAGCCCTGCGCGACGCCGAGCACGCGTTCGTCTCCGGCCTCCTCGCGGAGATCCGCGAGGGATCCTTCGGCGGGCTGGGCGTGTGGCGGCGCATGCACGAGCTGCGCGACGAGGGCCTCTCGCCCGACGAGACGCAGCAGCGGCTCGTCGAGGAGTTCCCCGAGCTGAGCAACCCGATGCCCGAGACCTGACCCACGACACCCGTACGCCGCACCCGCGGCCGTACGGACACAAGCGCGGTCCCCGACCGACTGGCATCGACCGGGGACCGTGACCATCGAGTCCGACGCTGACGCCGAGCCACGACGGCTGCACCTCAAGGCTACGGCACCAGCGGTGGACTCCTCACCTCAAGGAGCACCACCATGTCCACCACGACCGATCCTCGGTCGGCGATCACGGTCGCCGATCTGACGAAGACCTACCGTGCCCGGGACCGTGAGGTCCGGGCGCTCGACGGTGTCGGCTTCACCGTCGACGCCGGCACCGTCCTCGGACTTCTCGGCCCCAACGGCGCCGGCAAGTCGACCGTCGTCAAGATCCTCACCACCCTCTCCCAGGCCGACTCGGGGACCGCCACCGTGGCGGGCTACGACGTCCGTCGCGACGGACGGCACGTACGACGGGCGATCGGCTACGTGTCTCAGAAGCCCGGCTTCGACCCCCTCGGCACAGGCGTGGAGAACCTCGTCCTGTCCGGACGGATCTACGGCATGTCGCCACGAGCCAGCCGCGGACGCGCTGAGGAGCTGCTCGAGCGGTTCGGGCTCGCCGACGCGGGACGCCGTCTCGCCCGTACCTGGTCCGGTGGCATGCAGCGCAAGCTCGACGTCGCCATGAGCCTCGTGCACCGGCCCCACGTCCTGTTTCTCGACGAGCCCACCACCGGGCTGGATCCCGAGGCACGGGCCGACCTCTGGGCCGAGATCAGCCGTCTCGCCTCCGACGACGGGCTCACCGTCCTGCTCACGACCCACTACCTCGAGGAGGCCGACCACCTCGCCCAGCGGCTGGTGATCGTCGACCACGGTCGTGTGGTCGTCAGCGGGACGCCAGAGGCGTTGAAGCGCGGGCTGTCGGGGGACGCGATCGCGGTGGACCTCGCCGACCGCGACGATGCCGACCGCGCCGTCGGCATCCTCGGGAGACTCGGCGGCGTACGCGAGCTGACCCGCGACGTCGGCACGCTCCGCGCGAGGGTCGATGACGGTGCCGCCGCACTCCCACCGGTGATGGCGGCACTCGACGCCGCCGGTCTCCGGCTCGCCGCCGTCACGGTGTCGAGGCCGTCGCTGGACGACGTCTACCTCCGCTACGCGGGGCGTTCCTTCGCCGCCGCTGCCGAGAGCGCCGCGTCGAGGCCTGACGGGACGGGGCCTGACGGGACGAGCGCGGAGGTGGCGGCATGAGCACGTCGCTCGTGCACACGCGGCTGCTCACCGAGAGATCGCTGCGGACCCTCGCACGCCAGCCTGCGTACCTCGCGTTCACGCTCGTCCAGCCGCTGGTCTGGCTGCTGCTGTTCGGGCAGCTCTTCCGCAACGTCGTGGAGCTTCCCGGCTTCGGGTCCGACAACTACCTGACCTACCTCACTCCGGGAGTCGTCGTCATGACGGCGATGTTCTCCGCAGGCTGGGCAGGGACAGGGTTCATCGTGGCGATGGACCGAGGCGTGATGGACCGTGACCTCACCTCGCCGGTGAGCCGCGCGGCGCTGATGGCGGGTTCGCTGACCTCGCAGTCGGCCACCGTCGTCGTGCAGACGCTGATCGTGATGGTGGTGGGAGTGGTCGCGGGGGCACGGTTCGACGGCGGTCCGCTCGGGTGGATCGTCGTGGTGGCCGCCGCGGTCCTTCTCGGCTGTGTGTTCGCTGCCCTGTCGAACGCCGTCGCGCTGCTCGTCCGCCAGCAAGAGGCGCTGATCGGCATCTCACAGTTCCTCGTCCTGCCGCTGACCTTCCTGTCGTCGGTGATGCTCGCGCCGTCCCTGATGCCTGAGTGGGTCGCCGACGTGTCGCGGTTCAACCCGGTGGACTGGGCGGCAGTCGCGTCACGAGAGGCGCTGTCTGCCGCACCGGACTGGTCGGTCGTCGGAGGTCGGCTCGGCCTCCTGCTCGTGCTCGCCGTCGGGATGGCGTGCCTCGCGACACGGGCCTTCGGGAGCTATCGACGCTCCGTCTGACCGACGATCCTAGGCGCCGAGCTCCGTCCGCCAGCCCTGCAGCACCCGGTGGAGGGAGTCGGCGCCGAGGATCGAGGCGGGCGGGGCGCCGAGGTCGGCCGGTGCCAGCAGCACGGCCCGGTCCTGCCAGCCGCCCAGCCCGCCGTGGCTGCCCACCAGCTCCTCGAAGGCGTGGACGGCCCCGGTCGACACGTCACACGCACTGATCACGTAGAGGTCCGGGGCCACCGCACGATCCGCGGCGGGGAGCAACCGCTCGCACGCACCGGCGCCGTACGCTGCCAGCGGGTCGCACCCGCCGACCACGGCACCGGTGCGGAGCACGTGGAGGCCGTCGGGCCCGATCGCCACCGGGCCGTCGGCAGCAGTCATCGCGACCACGCACCCGATGGTCGGGCGGGCGACGAGCCCTGGCACCAGCCCCGGCCACCGCTCGTCGATCTCGTGCAGGAGAAGACGGCGCTCGGTACGGGCCTGGATCAGCCCGAGGTTGCCCGAGGCGAGCACCAGGAGGTCGCTGTCGGCGGCCGCGGCCGGTGCATTGTCGCCGTCGGCCACGGTACGGCCGGGCGGGACGCCGCCCGGGGTCGCGCCACCGTCCGCAACTACCGACGTCCGCTCGTCGAGCCGGGCGGCGGCACGCCGCGCCGCGCCCGAGCCGGCGCCAGTCTCGGCCATGTCCTCGGCGAGAGCACGCAGCCGGGCGTAGTCCTCGCCGGTCGTCTGCACCGCCTGCACCGAGCCCGACGTGAGCTCGGCGACGGTGTCTGCGAGCGTCACGCCGTCGGCCTGGAGAAACGTGTCGCCCTGGGACTGCCCGTGGTCGCTGACGACCACGATCCGATACCGGCGCGACGCCGTCTCGGCCACCGTCTCGAGCGTGGCGAGGACCGTGTCGAGCGTCGCGAGGACGGCGAGCGACTCCTGGCGGAACAGGCCGGCATGGTGAGCCACCTCGTCGTAGTCGACGTAGTCGACGTAGACGATCGGCGTCCCCCGCAGCATCTCCTGGGCTACCACGGCGGTGGAGAGGTCGCGGATGACGCCGTTGGTGACCGCCCGCAGCAGCGCGAACGCCCAGTCCCTCGTGATCCGCGGTCGCAGGTCGCGCCGGACCTGGCGCCTCGCCTGGGTGCGCTCGCGCACGATCTCGCCGACGGCGCGAAAGAGGCTGCGCGCGAACCCGTCGGGCCGTAGGAGGAACCACGCCACCGCCTCCCGGGTGATCGTCGTGCCGCGTGCGACGCGCAGGCGCGACAGCACCATCGCCGAGCGGTCGGCGCCGCCGCTGAACAGGTTGGACACCGAGACGCCACCGTCGGCCAGCAGCCCTGGTCCGGGCGCGCGGGCCTCGATGATCGCGGCGTCCGCCGGATGGTTCGCGGTGAGGACCCGCCCCAGCTCGCGGTCGTACCACCGGAAGGCCGGCACCGGCTCCACCGTCCCGTGCAGGATCCCGAGCTGGCTGGCCGGGGTCGTCGCCGGGACGGTCGGCCGCCACTCGTGGAGCGTGTGCGAGCCGTCGCGCAGCCAACGGTCGACGGTCGGGGCGTTGCCGGCGGCGAGCGCCCACGTGAGGACCGGGTAGGGCAGACCGTCGAGCTGGACCACCAGAAGGCCGTCGGGGAGAGGGCCGTCCGTACGCGGCCGGGACCGTCGACCGCGGCGCGCCAGTGAGACGGCGAACCCCTCGTCGGTTCCTGCCGTCCCCAGCCAGGCCAGCACCGAGCCGACCAACGCGGCCAGCCACGCACTGATGACAGGGGCCCACCACGACTCCACCTCGACACCCGGGACGACCGCGAGGGCGACGGCGACCACGAGTGCCTGGCCCACGACGGCGAGCGCGATCACGGCGAGCCATCCCACCCGTGCCGCGACGGCGACGAGCAGCGGGTGCAGCACGAAGCCGATGAGACCGATCACCGCCGACGCGACGATGGGCGTCCACCAGGCGGTGAACCGGAGGTCGTCGAGCAGGACGTCGACGACCACCAGGGTGACGGTGCCCGCCACCCAGGCGACGAGGAGCCGCGCCACGTCTCCTCTGCGAACGCGGAGGATCCTCGTCGGCGCGGCCACGTCAGATCCCCAGCGCCGCCGACAGGTCGCCACGGATCGCGTCGAGGCGGGCGGCCGCGGCGATACGTGCGGCGCCGGGCCCGTCAGGTGTGGGGACCACTACCTCGAGATAGCACTTCAGCTTGGGCTCGGTCCCCGACGGACGCACCACCACGCGCGCTCCCTCCGCGAGCACGAACCTCAACCCGACGGTCGGTGGAAGCGTGCGTGATCCGCGCTCCAGGTCGTCGACGCGCTCGACGTCGAAGCCGCCGAGCCTCGGCGGCGGCGCCTCGCGCAGGCGCGTCATGGCCGCGCCGATCAGGCTGAGGTCGTCCACGCGGACCGACAGCTGCGCGGTGGCGTGCAGGCCGAAGCGCTCGGCGATCTCGTCCAGACGGTCCACGAGGCTGCGTCCCTCGGCCCGGAGCTCGGCCGCCAGCTCGAGGATGCGGACCATCGCACTGATGCCGTCCTTGTCGCGGGCGATCTCAGGCGCCACCGCGTAGCCGAGCGCCTCCTCGTACCCGTAGGCCAGACCCGGCACGCGTCCGATCCACTTGAATCCGGTCAGGGTCTCGGCGTACGGCTGGTCGTACGCCGCCGCGAGTCGGCCGAGCAGGGACGAGGACACGATGGTGGTGGCGTACGTCCCCTCGACGCCGCGGCGCAGGAGGAAGTCGGCGAGGAGCACACCGACCTCGTCGCCGGTGAGCGCGTGCCATCCGTTCGCGGTCGGGACGGCGACGGCGCACCTGTCCGCGTCGGGATCGTTGGCGACGGCGAGGTCGGCGCCGGTCCGCTCGGCCAGGGCGAGCAGGAGGTCGGTGGCGCCCGGCTCCTCGGGGTTCGGGAAGGCCACCGTCGGGAAGTCTGGATCGGGGTCGGCCTGCTCGGCCACCACGTGGAGCGGAGCGAAACCGGCCGCCTCGACCGCACGCTCGGCGGTCACGCGGCCGACACCGTGCATCGGCGTGTAGGCGACGGTGAGCTCACGAGCCCCGGGGGCGGCAAGGGCTGCCACCGCCGCGACGTACGCGTCCTCGACCTCGCTCCCGAGCACCGCGTACGAGGTGTCTCGGGGGAGGGCGTCGACAGGGCCGACCGCCGCGATCGCCGCCGCGATGTCACGGTCGGCCGGGGCGACGATCTGGCTGCCGTCGCCGAGATAGACCTTGTAGCCGTTGTCCTGCGGAGGGTTGTGGGACGCGGTCACCATCACGCCGGCGTCGGCGCCGAGGTGCTGGATCGCGAAGGCCAGCACGGGTGTCGGCAGCGCCTCGGGCAGGAGGAGAGCACGGATGCCCATCGCCTGGGCGATCTCGCAGGTGTCGCGCGCGAACACGGCCGAGTTGTGCCGCCCGTCGAAGCCGACGACCAGCGCGGGGGACCCGCTCTCGGCCCGCGACAGGACGTACGCCGCCAACCCGGCGGCGGCCTGGGCGACGACCACGCGGTTCATCCGGGTCGGGCCGGCGCCGAGCGGCCCGCGCAGGCCGGCGGTGCCGAACTCGAGACGGCCGCCGAACCGTACGGCGAGCCCCGCCTCGTCACCCGCAGCGAGCAGGTCCTCCAGCTCGGCGCGCGTGTCCGGGTCAGGGTCCTGGTCGATCCAGGCGCGCACCTCGTCCTCGAGGGGGGTCGTCATCAGATCGCCTTCCCGAGCGGCATCACGGCGAAGGGTCCGCCTGCGTACGCGCCCTCGCCCTCGTCCTCGCTGCGCGCGCCGATCTGGTCGGCGTACGCCTCTGCGTCGTCGCGCGGCTCGTAGCCGAGACGTCGCCCGGCCTCCAGGTCCCACCAGGCGCGGGAGTTCGCGGAGATGCCGTAGACGGCGGCGAACCCCTCCACCGGGGCAGTGAGCGCGGCGTCGACGAGGCGGACCGCGTCGCCGTACGACAACCAGGTCGACAGCTCGCGCACGGTCGTCGGCTCGGGCAGGAACGAGCCGATGCGCAGCGCGACGGCGGCGATGCCGAAGCGGTCGGCGTACAGGCTGAGCAGGCCCTCGGCCGCGACCTTGGCGACACCGTAGAACGTGTCGGGCCGTGGGCGTGCGTCCGCGGCGAGCAGGTCCGTGCGCGGAGAGAGCCCGACCGCGTGGTTGCTGCTGGCGAAGACCATCCGCGGCACGCCCGCCTCGACCATCGCGTCGAGGAGCGCCGCGGTCGTGTGGGCGTGCGAGGCGAGCGACTCCGGCAGCGTCGCCTCGTCCGGGTGGCCCGCCAGGTGCACGACGGCGTCGACGTCCGACACGACACTCGCCGCGATCACCGGGTCCGTCACGTCACCGACCACGGCGCCCAGGGGCAGGAGCCCGGTCAGCTCCGTGTCGGCCTCGGCCCTGTCGACCCCGCGCAGGGCGTGCCCCTGCGAGGAGAGGCCGGAGACGACCGTCCGGCCGATCGCGCCGGACGAGCCGGTGACGAGGACGCGCATCAGATGCGGTCCACCACGCTGGCGAGAAGGTGCCCCATCGTCTCGGCCGACGCAGCCCCGGCGGCGAGGACCTCGTCGTGGTCGAGCGGCTCCGCGGAGACACCCGCAGCGAGGTTGGTCACGAGCGAGATGCCGAGCACCTCCAGATTGGCGGCACGGGCCGCGATCGCCTCGAGCGCCGTGGACATGCCGACGAGGTCGCCTCCGATGGCGCGCACCATGCCGATCTCGGCCGGCGTCTCGTAGTGCGGCCCGGGCACCTGGACGTAGACACCCTGGGCGAGCGTCGGGTCGACGTCGAGGCAGAGGGCGCGGAGCCGGGACGCGTAGAGGTCGGTCAGGTCGACGAAGTTCGCGCCGTGCAGCGGCGACGTCGCCGTCAGGTTGATGTGGTCGCTGATCAGGACGGGGGTGCCGGGCACCCACTCCTCGCGGAGCCCGCCGCACGCGTTGGTGAGGACCACCGCGCGGCAGCCCGCCGCCGCTGCGGTACGGACGCCGTGGGCGACCGCGTCGACGCCGTGGCCCTCGTAGAGGTGGGTGCGACCGAGGAAGACCAGCACCCGGGCGTCACCGACGCGGACCGAGCGGATCGTCCCGCCGTGCCCTGCGACCGAGGGCGCACGGAAGCCGGGAAGGTCGGTGGCGGGGATCTCGTGCTCGGGCTCACCGAGGATGTCGGCAGCGGGACGCCAGCCCGACCCCATCACGAGCGCGACGTCGTGGTCGCCTCCGGTGCGCTGGCGCAGCACCTCTGCGGCGGCGGTCGCCATCTCTTCGGGGGAACGGGGCTGGGGGCTCTCGGCTGCGACACTCACCTCGGTACATTAACCCAGCCTCACCGACACCCCGGTAGGTTGTCGGGGTGCCGAAGATCATCGGGGAGAGCCTGGCCGAGCACCGCGTCGAGACCCGACGTCGGGTGCTCAGCGCGTTCGGCGACCTCCTGACCGAGCGCGGCTACGATGCCGTGCGGCTCGCCGACGTGGCCACCCGCGCCGAGATCGGGCGTACGGCGATCTACAACCATTTCGCCGACAAGGAAGCCGTCCTCCTCGCCTTCGCGATGGAGGAGACCGAACGCTACGTCGGGGCGATCCGTTCCGCGCTCGAGGACGTCGCCGATCCGGTCGGACGTCTGCGCACCTACGTCCGCATGCACGTGGCGCTCTCGCGGGAGATGCACATGGGTCTCGGACCGCAGCTGTACTCGGTCCTCTCGCGCGATGCGCTGCTCCACATGCGCGAGCACGTGATCGTCGTCGAGGACCTGCTCCGTGACGTGCTCGAGGACGGGATGGCGCAGGGAGCGTTCGTCGTCGACGACCTCCGAGCGACGACCGGGCTCGTCCTGGCCTGCCTGCAGAGCCGACAGGTCACGCACCCCGAGGCGTCCGAGCGTGACGCCGCGGTGGCGGTCACGGAGCGGTTCGTGCTCCGCGCCGTCGGTGTGGCCGCCTGACACCGCCCCGCCCCCCGCTGGCAAGAGGACCCGACGTCCCACCCGCTGCGGGGAGGAACGCCGGGTCCTGATGCCGGATGGCCGTCGTCAGCGCGCGACCTTCACCTTCACGGTCTTCTTCGAGCCCGAGTGGGTGCTGGTCGCGGCGAACGTCGCGGTGACCTTGTAGGTGCCCTTCTTCTTGAGCTTGGGCAGTGTCACGACGACCTTGCCGTTGCGCACTGTCGCGCGAACGGTCTTCTTGATGCCCTTGCCCTTGATGACGAGAGTCACCCGGCCCTTCGCCTTCGGCGTGCCCGAGACGGTGACCCTGGCCTTGCCGGCCTTCTTGCGGGTCGGCTTCTTCGTCACCTTCAGAGCGGTCCTGGTGGCGACCTTGGCGATCGACAGCGTACGGACGGCCGACGAGGACGACCTCACGACCGGAACGTTGCCCGACACGAAGCGGGCCGACAGGCGGTGAGCGCCGACCGTGAGGTTCTTCGGGAGTGTGAACGACACTCTGCCCGCGCCGACGGGACGGGTGCCCAGGACCCTGGTGCCGTCGAGCAGCTGGATCGAGCCCGTCAGAGCCCTGGACGCCCTCACGGTCACCGTCGCCGTGCCGGTACGGCCGTACGTGAGCTTCGTCGGGGCGGACAGCGTCGTCGTGGACGCGACCGCGGGCGCGAAGGTGATCGGGGTGAACGTCTCGTACAGCGCCTGCTGCGGACCGCCACCGGCGTACGTGTAGATGCCGAGGTTCGCGAGCTTGTCCTTGGACGCGTCGATCGCGGCCTTGGAGATCGAGAACGAGGTCGTGAAGGTCCCGTCGGGCTTCAGCTCGATCGCCCCGGCGGCCGGCCCGCCGATGGTGGCCATGTCCTCGGCGAGGACGGCCCACCTCTGCGTGATCGACTTGCGTGTGCTCGACGGCGCGCCCGCGCTCGGCCTCCACACGTCGGCGACGGTGCCGAGGACGACGTAGGCGCCGGTGGGCTTGCCTGCGAGCGGCGGGCGGGTGCCCGTGGCGAGCGACGGGTCGAAGCCGCTGCCCTTGACCGTGACCTGGTGGGTGCCGGTGTCCGGGATCGTGGTGCTGCTCACCGTCACCTTGGCCGGGCCGGGGAACGACACGGTGAGGGGGAGAGGAGTCTTGTTCTTGTCGACCGAACCGCCGGTGGAGTACCAGTACGCGGCCTGGCCCGTCGGCTCGACGAACGTCACGAACGACGAGGGCCACGATCCCCAGCCCGTGGTCGTACGGCTCTGCGGCACGGCGGTGCTCTCGTACTCCACGCCGGCGAAGTCAGGGGTGACCGTGATGCCGGCGGGCGTCACGTCGACTCCGGAGAACGTGGCGAGGGTGACCCTGGCGCTCTCGAGGTCGGTCCACACGGAGGTGTCGTCCTGCTTGGTCCCGTAGCCGTCCAGCGTCGCGGTGACCGTGCCGACGCCGTCGTCGACGCTCAGCGTGGGGTCGGAGACGTAGAAGAACGTCATGCCGGAGTAGCCCAGGACGGTGAAGTCGCCGCTCCAGGTGATCGTGGCGTCGTCCGCCGCGACATCGGCAGAGCCGGTGCCGCCCTTGATCGCCACGCGGTGGTCGCTGAAGGTGCTGCTGGTCGGGGGCGAGATCGACGCGCCGCTCGGGCTGGTCTTGAGGCCCGCCCACGTCGCGGTCGCGTATCCGCCGGCGACGGTCTTCTTCTGGATCTCGACGTTGCCGGCCCTGGCGCTCCAGCCGGCGGCCGCGCCGTTGCTCCACGAGGTCGCCGACGTCAGCGTCTGACCTCCCACACCCGGGTTGGCGATCTTGCCGGCCGAGAGCATGTTGGCGGTGCCCGGCGCGAATCCGGCGTTGTTGGCCTCGTTGGAGAGGCCCCAGGCGAACACAGCGCCGGCGACCGGCGTGGTGGCCGCCTGGGCGGGCGCGGCCATGGCGGCCAGCGAGCCCGCCGCGAGTGCCGTGGCGGCGGTGGCGGCGACGAGACGCCGCAACCGCCGGGGGAGGGACGTGGACATGGTGTTGCTTCCCTTCGTGTGGGTGAGGAGGTTCAGCTCAGGGGGTACGCGCGGTGAGGACTCGCGCGCCTGCGGTGACGGCCAGCGCCGCGACGACCAGACCCCCGCCGAGCCACCAGGGCCAGGCCGGGGACGAGCCGCCGAGCGGTTGGGCGACGGGACGGATGCCTTCGGTGGTGCCGACGGGGACGGTGGCGCCGTGGACGGTGCCGGGTGTCGTGGCCGCAGCGGGGACCCCGCCGATCGGGACGGGACCGGCAGCGCGCCCGCCTGCGCCCGGCCCGCTCGCGGACGTGCTCGTCGTGCCTGTCGTACCCGTCGCCTGCGGGCCGCCGCCGCCCGACCCGCTCGTGGGGGCCGCCGCGGGACGGTCGGCGTCATAGCTCACGGTGATCGGCAGGGCGGCCTTGAACCGGTCCGTCGCGGCGCCGCTGGTGTACCAGTACGCTGCGGTGCCGACCCGCTCCTGGAACCGGACGAACGACGTGGGGAAGGCGCCCCACCCCGGCGTGCTCCGGTTCTGGGCGGCCGCACCGGCCGGAGGGTCGTACCGGACACCGGCGAAGCGCGGCGTCGTGCTGAACCCGCGCGCGTTCGAGAGGCTCGGGACGCGTGCGTCGGCGAGGCGCACCCTTTTCGGTGCGAGGGGCTCCCAGAGCGAGGCGTCCTCGCGGTCCGAGGCGTAGCCGCCGAGGGTGCCGTCGAGCCGCGCGGTGCCCGCGGTCACGGTGAGGACAGGGTCGGTGACGGTGAAGGTCGACAGCCCGCTGTAGAGCACCACCGTGAACGTGCCCGTCCAGCGGATCGTCGCGGTCTTCGTCGCGGGGTCGACCGTTCCCGTCCCGCCGTCGATGACGACGGTGTGGTTGCTGAGCAACCCGTTGGTCGCCGACCCGAGCGGGCGGCCGTCGGGGGTGGTGCCGAGGCCGGCCCACGTCGCGAGCCGGTGTCCTCCGCCGGCAGTCTGCTTCTCGATCCGGACGTTGCCGCGGCGGGCCGCCCAGTCGCCGGCGGCGACCGACGTGCCCCCGCGTCCTGGGTTGCGGATCGTGCCTGCGGAGAAGAAGTTGCGTGTGCCCGGGGCGAACGCCGAGTTGCTCATCTCGTCGCTGAGGCCCCACCGCAGCTGGGCGTCGGAGACCGTGAACGCCTTCGTGGCCGTGCCGCCGGGCCGTGGGGAGGGGGGCGGGGTGGTCGTCGGCGCGCCGCCCGGTGAGGGCGCGGGCGTGGCGGGCTCCGGGTCGACCGGGACCCCGGGGTCGTCCGGGTCGGAGGCGAGGGGATCGCCCAGCGACCACGCGAAGGTCACGGGCAGCGGGGGCTTGTTCGCGTCGATCGCACCGCCGGAGGTGTACCAGTACGAGGAGGTGCCGGTCTCGGCGAGCCACGCCACGAAGGAGGCGGGCCACGATCCCCAGCCGGGCACCGTGGTCAGCTGGTCGGAGGCACCGTTCTTCACACCCGCGTACGCCGGCGTGACGGTGACACCGCCCTCACCGATCTCGACCTCGGGGAACGTCGCGAGCGTGACCTTCTTCGGGGCCACGGTCTTCCAGACCGACTGGTCGTCGAGCGAGGAACCATAGCCGCTGAGCGTCGCGGTGAGCGTGCCGGAACCGTCCCGGCCGACGTTCAGCTGGGGGTCTGCGACATAGAAGAAGAGCATCCCGGAATAGAAGACGACCGAGAACGATCCCTTCCAGGACAGCGACGCCCGACCCGTCTGCGGGTCGGCCCAGCCGGCGCCGCCGGAGAGCACCACCTGGTGGTCGCTGAAGCTCCGGCTCGTGGGCGGGTTGATCGACCCGCCGGTGGGCGACGTCGTCAGTCCGCTCCAGGTCGCCGGTGCGTATGAGCCGCCGGCGGTCTGCTTCTCGATCGACACCGCGCCTGCCGAGGCCTTCCAGCCCGCAGCCCTGCCGTTGGTCCACTCTGCAGCGTTCTTGAGCGTCTGGCCGCCCGCTCCCGGGTTGCCGATCTTGCCGGCGGACAGGAAGTTGTACGTCCCCGGCGCGTACGCGGAGTTGTGGACCTCGTTCGACAGGCCCCAGCGCAGCGTGGCGCCGCTGACGGCGCGGGCCGTGGTCTCGCTCTCCCCCTCGGCATCGGCGGCGGCAGGGGCGAACGGCACCGTGAGCGCGACGAGCGCGACGGAGGCGAGCAGGGCGAGTCGGCGCATCATCGGGTCACCGTCGTGGGAGTCGGCGTGGTCGTCGTGGGGGGAGCCTGCGCGCTCGGGGTCTCGGGAGCACGTCGCGCGCGGCGCACCCGCAGCACGGCGGCGACGACCGCGACGAGCAGGAGGACGGCAGCCGCGGCGAGGAAGATCCACGCCGCTGCGGTCGGGTCCTCGTCCGCGACCGGCGCCGTGGCGTCGACGACCGGGGTGCCGGCGGCGACCGGGAAGGCGATCTCCGGCGCGGCGCCGCTGGCAGCACCGGTCAGCCGCAGGACGTGCGTGCCCGGCTGGATCGAGACGGGGAGCTGGAGGACCCCGGCGACCTCGCCGGACTGCCCGGCCGCGAGCGGACCGACCGCGGCGACACCGTCGTCGAGGGTCGCGACGACCTGCTCGCCTGGCTGGAAGGACGTG